>NZ_MQSY01000073.1:0-36687 GCF_001921245.1 Aeromonas sp. YN13HZO-058
CTCAGCTGGGAGAGCACCTCCCTTACAAGGAGGGGGTCACTGGTTCGATCCCAGTAACGACCACCATATTTGTAGTAAAAAGCGTAAGAAAAAGCTGAAATCTGTAGCAATGTTTCAGAGAAAAACCCCCACTCAGGTGGGGATTTTTTTTGCCCGCAATTCAGTACTTCAACATCTTCTGTTGCTGTCGTGACGAGCCGAACTCCAGCTCTTATCGTGCCACACCGCCACACCGCCACACCGCCACACCGCCACACCGCCACACCGCCACACCGCCACACCGCCACACCGCACCTCCTCTGCTCTGCCGAGATTGCCCGACTGCACTCATGTCCATCGTGATGCTGCTCATGTGAATGCCAGCCATAAAGCAAACCCCAGCAATAAAAAGGGCAGGCCAAGGCCTGCCCGCAAGGGTGCGCAAAGCGTTACATGATCCCGCGGATCAGGATCCCGCTGATCAGCAGCGGCGCCACCACGCGCCAGCACCAGAGCAGTGCCAGACGCAGGGCGGGTGACAGGCCCGCAGGCAATATGGCATCACCCAGTCGCCAGCCCAGCAGCAGGGTCAGCACCAGACCAAACAGCGGCATCATCAGATTGGAGGTGAGGTAGTCGAGCAGCTCGAAGATGGTTTTGCCAAACAGGGTCAGATCGCTCCATGGACCGAACGACAGGCTCACCGGAATGCCGGAGGCCATGATGAGCAGAGTCAGCACCCGGCAGGCGCCACGACGCGACCAACCCCACTCCTCGGTGGTGAAGCGCACCAGATGCTCCAGCATGGAGATGGAGGAGGAGAGCGCGGCGACCAGCAGCAGCAGGAAGAAGATCACACCCAGCCCCTGACCGAACGGCAGATGGCTGAACACGGCGGGCATGGTCATAAAGGTGAGACCTGGGCCTGCAGTGGGATCGATGCCGGTAGAGGCCAGCGCCGGGAAGATCATCAAGCCCGCCAGCACCGATATGATGCTCGCCAGGGTGACCACCCAGACCCCGGAGCGCACCACGCCGTCGCTATTGGGCAGGTAGGCGCCATAGGTGGTGTGCACCCCGAGCCCGATGGAGAGGGAGAAGAAGGCCAGCCCCAGCGCGTCCAGCACGCTCTGGCCGGTCAGCATGGAGAAGTCTGGCAGCAGCAACTGGCGCACACCCGCCATGGAGCCCGGCATGGAGAGGCCGACCCCTACCAGCAGCAACATCATGATGAACAGCGCGGGCATCATCCAGCGCAGTGCCCGCTCCACTCCCTTCTGAATGCCCCCCTGGACGAACCACCAGGTGAGACCTGCGAAGATCAGATGGGTCAGCACCGGCCACCAGGGGTTGCTGACATAGCCGTTGAACAGGGCGGTCAGCGCACTTCCCTCGCTCAGGTTGAGCTTGCCTGCCATCGCCAGCGCGGCGTAGCCCACGGTCCAGCCACCGACCACGCTGTAGAAGCTGTAGATAAAGAAGCCGCAGAGGATCCCCATATACCCCATCCAGCGCCAGTTCGGCCCCACCAGCTTGCGGAACGCACCGAGCACCCCGCGCTGGCTATGGCTGCCGAGCAGGGTCTCCCCGACCTGCACCGCTACCCCCAAGGTGAAGCTGAACAGCAGAAACACCAGCAGGAAGGCGCCACCACCATTGGTGGCGGTCACATAGGGAAACTTCCAGATGGCACCAAGGCCAATCGCGGTGCCTGCTGCGGCCAGCACATGACCAAGACGGGAAGACCACTGAACCTGGCTCATACAACCTCCGGGTAACACGACATCGAAGCAATACTCCTGAGTAGCAATAAACGACAGACAACAAAAAGGCCGCCCGAGGCGACCTTTGCAATGAACATTCAGAAAACTGTGCGTGCAGGGTCACCTCTCTTGCGAGCTAAAAAATCGACCAAACAGCACGAGGATGGAAGACATGGGGTGACAGCCTGAAAACGAGTGAGGGAACAGCCTAAACCATGGAAAGAATAATTGACACATAAAATCAAAAATTTTTTATGTGGGCAGCTATCACCCCGCTTCCACTGCGTATCACTCGATGGACAAGCCTGTCGGCAGGCTGGATCTTTTTTACCCAGTGGCTATTTACTGGGCGATAATCGTCAAAGCTTCTTATGGAACTAGTGGCCACCACATGGCGCTGACGGGATAAAAAATATGACAGGATGTCGTATGAGATGGATGGTGTTGCCCTGGTTGCTGGCCTGCCTGAGTGTGTCGGCACAGCCCGGATTAACCCTGCTCAGCCACGATTTACCCCCTTTTACCGAATACCGCGATGGCAAGCTCGACGGATTCGCCATTCGCCTGATCGATGAGGTGCAGCAGGAGCTTGGCACCCGCTATCCGGTGCGGATTTACCCGCTCAAGCGGGCGCTGGCGCTGGCGCGGGTCGAGCCCGGCTATGGCCTGTTCGTGGTTCAGCGACTCCCGGAGCGGGAGTCCCATTTCAAATGGGTGGGGCCACTCTTTATCAATCGGGTGTTTATCTATCAGGTGCCCGGGAGTCGCCATCCGCTGACTTCGCTGGCCCAACTGCGGGATCTGCCCAGAGTGGGCGTGGTATTGGGCAATGCGGATGATGTGCGGTTGACCCACCAAGGGTATACCAATCTGGTGCGCTACCAGACGGTCGCCGAGGCGATAGATCGGCTGATGCTGGGCAAGATCGATGCCTTGCCGATGGCGGAGCTGGTGATGGATGCCACCCTCGACAAGATGGGGCTATCCCGCCGCAGCGTGGCCAGCAGTGGCGTGCTGCTTCATCAGGCCGGTCTCTATATCGTCTTCTCCAAGGGGACGGATGATGCCGAGATCACCCGCTGGCAGCATGCCCTGGATGCCGTCAGAGCAGCACAGGGGCGGGCCGGTGGGCCCACCCGCGAAGAGTAACCGTCACACCAGACCGCGCACCAGGATCCCGCCGATCAGCAAGGGGGCAATCCAGCGCCAGCAGTTCATCAGCAGGTGATTCCAGTGGGCCGACAGCCCGTGCGGCAATGCCTTGCGTCCCAGCTTCCAGCCCAGCAACAACGTCACCATCAGGCCGAACAGCGGCATCATCAGGTTGGATGTGACAAAGTCCAGCAGCTCGAAGATGGTTTTGCCAAACAGGGTGGCGTGTTGCAGCGGGCCAAACGACAGGCTGACCGGAATGCCGTTGAGCATCACCACTGCCGTGATGGCGCTGCAGGCCGTACGGCGTGACCAGCCCCAGGTTTCGCACAGGAAGCACTGCAAATGCTCCAGCAGCGAGATGGCCGAAGAGAGTGCCGCAAACACCAGCAGGGCGAAGAAGATCACCTCAAGCACCTGACCGAATGGCAACAGCTGGAACACCGCCGGCATGGTCATAAAGGTGAGGCCGGGTCCGGCGGCCGGGTCGATACCGGTCGAGGCCAGTACCGGGAAGATCATCAGACCCGCCAGTACCGCCACCATGCTGGCAAGCAGCACTACCCAGAGGCTGGAGCGACCGACCCCTTCGCTGGTCGGCAGATAGGCACCATAGGTGGTGTGAATGCCAAGACCGATGGAGAGGGAGAAGAAGGCCAGCCCCATGGCGTCGAGCACGCCGGACATCCCCAGCTTGCTGAAATCGGGCATCAGGAAGTGACGCACCCCCTCCATCGCATTGGGCAGGGTAAGGCCAAAGGCGACCAGCATCAGGATCATCAGGAACAGGGCGGGCATCATCCAGCGCAAGGTGCGTTCCACCCCTTTCTGAATGCCCCCTTGCACCACCATCCAGGTGAGGGCGGCAAACAGCAGGTGGGTGAGGATGGGCCAGACATCCCCGCTGACATAGTCATTGAAGCGGGCGGTGAGGGCCGCCGCATCACCATGGTTGAGATCGCCGGAGATGGCCATGCCGGTATAACCGAGCGTCCAGCCGCCCACCACGCTGTAGAAGCAGTAGATGAGCAGGGTAGAGATCACCCCTATTACCCCAACCCAGCGCCACTGTTTGCCGAGCAGTTCGGAGAAGGCGCCCACTACCCCGCGGCGGCTCATGCTGCCGAGCAGGGTCTCCCCCATCAGTACCGCCACCCCCAGCGTGAAGCTGAACAGCAGAAAGACCAGCAGGAAGGCGCCGCCGCCGTTGACGGCGGTGACGTAGGGGAATTTCCAGATTGCGCCGATACCGACAGCGGAACCCGCAGCGGCGAGGATGTAGCCGAGTCGGGATGACCATTGGGACTGCTTCATAAGAACTCCAATCGAGCGCCCCTTGTCGGGGGCAGAATGGCGCTCATGTTACGGAGGTCGCTGCGCAATCACTACGACGGTTATCAGGGATAAATGCGATTTATTGGCATGATCGGCTAATTTAATTCTGTTTTTTGCCCAATCCTGCCACCAAATAAAAACCGGAGCACTATTGCTCCGGTTTGGCCTCTGACAACTGCTCGTCTGCTGGCTAGATCACTCCCAGCTCCCGCAGCCGCTCCATCAGGTAGCTGTGGGCGGTATGGCGCTCGGAGAGCACCACATCCGGGCGCGGATGGAGGAACAGCGGCAGCGAGATGCGCGACTTGGCTGCACTGCCCCCGGTCGGGTTGATGACGCGGTGGGTGGTGGAGGGGTAGTAGCCGCGAGAGGCCTCCTGCAGCATGTCGCCGATATTGATGATGAGGGTGCCAAAGTCGCACGGCACATCCATCCACTCGCCATCGGAACCCTTCACCTGTAGCCCCGGCTCGTTGGCAGCGGGCAGAATGGTGAGCAGGTTGATATCTTCGTGGGCGGCGGCGCGGATGGCTCCCGGCTCCTCGGTGCCATCGAACGGCGGATAGTGCAGCACCCGCAGCAGGGTCTTCTGGCTCTCGTCGATCATCGAGGAGAGGGGGCAGCTGTAGTGAGCTGCGATATCGTCCGGGGTGTACTGCTCGACCCAGCCCAGCAGCTCGGCGGCCAGACCGTTGGCGAGGCGGTAGTACTCCATCGCCTGCTCTTTCAGCGTGTCCGGCATCTGGCCCCAGGGGTAGAGGTGGAAGTACTCCTTGATGTCTTTCTGGCTATGGCCCTTGGCCACCTCCGACACCGACGGCGGGAAGTAGCCATCCTGAGTCTCGCGGTTGAACAGGAAATTCTGCTTCTGCTCGCTCATGAAGAAGCGGTACCAGTTGTCATAGATGGACTGCACCAGCTCTTTCGGGATGGGGTGGTTGGTCAGCACGCCAAAGCCGGTGGTTCGCAGGGATTCGGTGAAGCGTTGGGCCGCATCGGGTGAGCGGTAATCGACGGTCAGGACTTCCATTGTTTTTGTTGCGCGCCAGTTAAAAGATGGCGCAGTTTACCTTGCGCCTGATAACAAGGAAAGCGGGTTGGCCGCCCCACCTGGCACGGCGTTGAATAGTGACAAAAACATCAAAAAAACAGCGCCAACCCGCGCGGGCGCACATCCCTTGTTATGGCCTTTTATCCTCTCTAGAATGCCGGTCACTGTCTTTTCCGGAGTCTGTTCATGTCCCCCAAAATCCTGTTGCTGACCCTGCCGGTATTGCTGGCGGGATGTAGCTCCCTGTCAGAAGACGAGTGCCGCACCATGAGCTGGTACAACCTGGGTTATCAGGATGGTTCGGAGGGCAAAACCCGTCAGGCGACCCGCGATTACGTTTCGTCTTGCAGCGAGTATGGTCTCAGAGTGGATGAGGCCGAGTGGAAGCGGGGCTACGACAAGGGGCTGGAGCTCTACTGCATTCCCGAGCTGGGCTACAGCAAGGGCAAGGAGGGGCAGGAGTACCGCGGGGTGTGCCCCAACGATGCCAGCTTCCTCAAGCAGTATCAGCGCGGCTATGAAGAGTACAAGCTGGCCGCCCGCTTGCGGGAGATCAGCGACGAGCTGGAGCGTACCGAGCGGGATATCGATGCGCTGGATCGCAGCATCCGCAACGAAACCAACACGGAACAGCGCGACTATTATCGGTCCAAGCGCAACCGCGCCATTCGCCACTACGAGTCCCTGCGCTACGAATACAACCGTCTGCGTTACCCGGATCGGGTGATCCAGTTCTCCTTCGGCGGTTAATCCCTCTATTCATGGCCAGCCAGCGTGCTGGCCATGTTGCATCTTGTCAGATCAGGGCAGTACCCAGCGCTGCAACGCCAGTGCGATGCCATCCTCGTTGTGGTCGGCGGTGACCTGGTCGGCATGACTCTGGATCTGCGGGGCCGCATTGCCCATGGCGACCGCCAGCCCCACCTGTTCGAACATGCTGATGTCGTTGTTGTTGTCACCAAACGCCACCACCTGCTCCATCGCAATCCCTTCGCTGGCCGCCCACTGGGCCAGCCGGTTGCCCTTGCTGCAACCCGGCTGCACCAGCTCCACCGCATAGGGGGCCGCCCAGTCACGGGTAAAGGGCATCAGCTCGACCACCTCACCCATAAAGGCGTGCAGGCGCGCCGGATCCTGATTGAACAGCTCCAGTTTCCAGACCGGGTTGTCGAGCCAGCCTGCCAGCTCCTCGATCGGGTGGATCGCAATCTTTAGGTGCGCTGGCTGATTGGCCGACCAGCTGCGGATGCGGGTGACATGCTCCTCGCAGCCGATATAGCCGATCCCCTCGCTCAGGTGGAACAGGGCCCCCATCTGCTGCGCCTCGACCGCGTCCAGCAGCTCGGCGAGCGGGGCAACCGCCAGCGGGTCGCCGCTGAGGATCCGGTTCTGCACCGGGTCATAGAGATAGGCGCCGTTGCTGCAGATGAGAGGGGTATCGAGCGCCAGCTCATGGTGGAAGGGGCGCGCCGTCATGTAGTGGCGCCCCGTGACCAGCAGCACCTTGATGCCCTGGGCGCGGGCTTGCGCCAGTGCCGCCCGGGTGGCCGACGAGATCTTGTGATCCCGGGTCAGCAGGGTGCCATCCATATCGAGCGCGATGGCCTTGTACTCACTCATAGCTCCTCCAGCATCGAACAAATCCGCAAAGAGCTTTACCGTCCCAGACCCGGCGCCCCGATGCAAGTCTTGCCCGCGGCCGGAGCGCCGAACTGTGATCCCTTCGTGGCTCAGACGCAGCTGGCCAGTTGCTGGCGGCGGTCGGCACGGCGGCGCAGCAGATAGAAACCGGCGGCGCTGGCAAGGGAGCAGAGGGTGGCGAGATAGAAGGGCCACTCGGTACCGGCCAGCAGCACCAGACTGCCGAACAGCACCGCCAGGATCTCGCTGCCCACCGCGAGAGCGCGGTAGAGCCCCATCGCCTGTCCCTGCTGCTCGGGGTGACTGCGGTTGGAGATCGCCACCGAGGTGGCCAGCTCCCCCAGACTCATGCCGATGCCAGCCGGAACGAAGGTGAGCGCCAGCCCCCACCAGTGAACGGGCAGGATAAAGAGCAGCATGCCGGTCGCCATCACCAGATGGCCGACGATGCCGAGGGAGCTGCCGCGCCAGTGATGGGCGATGCGGGATCCGAGCCAGGAGCCCGCCATCATGGGCAGGCTCACCAGCACCGCCGCCTGCGCCAGCTGGGCCGGATCCCAGGCCAGCCGCTCCACCAGCCAGATATTGAAGTAGGTGAAATAGAGCTGCACGGCGCCATAGCTGATCAGGGTGAGCGCGAAGTAGGGGAGCAGGGCCGGTTGCAGCAACAGCTGGCGGCTGGAGAGGGTCGGTGCCTGGCTGGTGGAGGCCACCGGCGGGCGATGGGGGACCAACCAGTACACCAGCAGCAGGTTGAGCAGGGTCATCCCTACCGCCAGCCAGGCGGCCAGACTGTAATCCCCCGAGATCACCGCGGCGTAGCCTCCGATCATCGGCCCCACTACCCAGCCCAGGTTCATGCCGATGTTGATCCAGGCAAAGCTGCGGGCCTTGTGCTCCTTGCCGGCGAGATCCGCGGCCATCGCCTGCACGATGGCGATGTTGCCGTTGCACAGCCCCTCCACCATCCGGCTGAGCAGCAACAGGGGGAGGGATCGCCAAGCGATACCGAGTGCCATCAGGGCATAGCCTGCCAGCACCCCCGCCAGCGAGAGCAAAAGCAGTGGCTTGCGGCCATAGCGGTCGGAGAGGCGCCCGAGCCAGGGGCTTCCCACCAGCTGAAACAGCGGATAGAGCCCCATGATGACCCCCAGCCACACCTTGCGGCTCCAGTCGGAGGCTTCCGGCGTCAGCATGCCGTGGGCCGGATCCAGCAGCAAAGGAGCCAACACCGGGGAGGGGAGGCTAAAGCCTGCGACGGCCAGCGTGACTGTCATGACTAGCACCCAGAGGGGGTTTTTGTGCCCGTGTTTCTCCATGTCGCACCCATTAAGTAAAGTTATTGGTTTATTTATGCTGGTTCATAGACGGGATTAAGTAAAGTGAATTGTTGATTTAATAAAGGGCGATCCCCATAATGAGATCATGAACGCAAGCACCGACAAGATCCTGTTTCTGCTCAAGAGCCATGGCCCGCAGAGCGCCGCCGCGCTGGGGGAGCAGTTGCAGATGACCTCCATGGGCGCCCGCCAGCACCTGCTCGCACTGGAGCAGGAGGGGTGGGTCACCTTCAGCGACGAGGCGCGCGGGCGCGGTCGTCCCGTGCGGCTGTGGCAGCTCACCGAGCAGGCCTGGCAGCGCTTCCCCGATAGCCATAGCGATCTGACCGTGCAACTGATCGACAACGTGCGCGAGCTGTTTGGTGAGGAGGGGATGGAGCGACTGATCCTGCAACGGGAGCAGCAGATGCTGGCGCGCTATCAGCAGACGCTGGGCAACAAGGGATTATCCGGTCGGCTGGAGGCGCTCAGGGAGCTGCGCAGCCGCGAGGGCTATATGGCGGAGATCCGCTGTGAGGGGGATGGCAGCTGGCTGCTGTGGGAGAGTCACTGCCCCATCTGTGCCGCAGCGCGCACTTGTCGCGGTTTTTGTCGCAGCGAGCTGGCGCTGTTTCGCCAGCTGCTGGCGCCGGCGACGGTGGAGCGGGAGCAGTATCTGCTGGAGGGGGCGCACCGCTGCCTCTATCGCATCACGCCGCCCGCGCTCTGATTGCGCCAAACGCCCAAAAACAACAAAGCAGGCGCCGGGATGCCTGCTTTGTTGCCTTCGGGGAGGGGGTTCTCTCGTTCCAGCCCGTCGTTTCCCGATAAGGTAAGACGGCTGATGGGGCTCTTGACCCGGTAAGGTCCTTCACCGCAGAGACCCGGTCAGGTATCTGCTTTGCCACCGGAAGATGTAACCATAGTATCCCTCCCGTACCGGTGAGTGGTTGCAAAGTAACCACTTTTTTCGGTTGTTTTTGCAATAGTTCACCCTTAATCTAGGAAAAGTGGATTAGTCATTGCAACGAGGAAGGGTAAATGCTGAAACTTGATCGCATAGACAGACATATTCTCGAGCTGATGCAGGAAAATGGTCGCATCAGCAATCTGGAGCTGGCCGAGCTGGTAGGGCTCTCGCCGTCCCCCTGCTCCCGCCGGGTCAAGGCGCTGGAGGATGCCGGTCTCATCGACACCCACGTTACTCTGCTCAACGCCCGCCAGCTTGGTCTCACTCTCACCGCCTACATTCACATCTCCATGGACCGACACACGCCGGAGCGGTTCGAAAACTTCGACCGTGCCATCAGCGAGCTGCCGGAAGTGCTGGAGTGTGACCTCATCACCGGCAACGATGCCGATTACCAGCTCAAGGTGGTGGTACGCGACATGGAGCACTACCAGCACTTCCTGCTGGACAAGCTGACCCATATTCCGGGGGTGACCGGGGTGCGCTCCAGCTTCGTGCTGCGCCGCATCAAGCACAAGACGGCGCTGCCGCTCAACCATCTGGGGTGAGTCATCCTGCGCGGGATGGCGGTCGGTCTGGGATATGACTGGCAGCCGCTTCTCTTTGCGGATTTGAGCCCGCGCAAACAGCCAAACGCCCATATAAACAGAAACGCCCATATAAACAGAAAGAGGAGGCCGGTGGCCTCCTCTTTCTGTTATGCGGTATTGGTTAGCTGGCGCCGAAATCAGACGCTGACCTGGCTGATGTCTTCCACCTGCAGCAGCCAGCCGGTCTGCTCTTGCTGCGGTTCGCCGCTGACCCGCAGCCGCTCACCGGTCGGCACCCACTGCCCTTCGGGCAGGGAGACCAGCAGGCTCTCGCTGCCGTTGTCGAACAGCCAGCGATCTTCGCCTAGCGATTCAATCAGATAACCTTCCATCTCCACTCTGGACTCGGCTTGCCAAGATGGCGCAACGGAATCACGGCTCTCGATGAAATCCCCCTGAACACCAAAACTGGCTAGCCCCCACAGAATGGAGAGCCCGACGAGTGATGTCTGCATCTTGTCTCTCCTCTTTTTGGAACTGTGCTGTTGGAACTGTAGGGCCAGTATGGGAACAGAAAACTGAGCGCACCATGAACAAGGTGGCAAAGTGCAGGCGAGATCGCGAAAAAATCCGGCCAACTGGCCGGTTGTGTCATTTTATGGTGTCTGGATCACACTATTTGGCGGCTTCTTCTGCCATCCGTTCGGCTCTTGGCTTATTCGTCCACATGGCAACCCCGCGATGATCCTGGCAGATCCCCTCTGCCACAATGGCGCGAACCCGGGTGCCATCTTTGCATATGGCCTGCCAGGCGTCGGCATCATCGATGGCGAGCGAGTCGGGCGGCGACGTGGTTTGGCAAGCCGTGAGTAACAGGGCGCACAGGGGGAGCAATTTTGTCATGGCTGACACCTCGGGGTCTCGGGGCGATGGAGGATGTGAAGGATAGGAATGGCCTTGCCATCCGGGCTTCGCTCCCCAGCATCTGTGATAACCGGTTAATGGGCAAGGGGTCACTGGCGGGGGCTGAAGCCGATCAGCCGGGGCTTGCTCTGCGCCCTCCTTCAGCCTAATGTGAGGCCGTTTTTACCGCCTCATTGAAGGAGCGTTTTCATGTCCACTCTCTATCCCCGCGTCGGTGTCGGCGTCATCCTGACCAATGTTCAGGGCCGGGTTCTGCTTGGCAAACGCAAGGGGAGCCACGCCCCCTACTGGTCGATCCCGGGCGGTCATCTTGAAGTGGGGGAGAGCTTCGAGTCGGCGGCGATCCGCGAGGTGGCCGAGGAGACGGGATTGCAGATCCACGGGCCCGAGGTGGTGGCAGTGACCAACAATCTGGAGACCTGGCGCGAGAGCGGGCTGCACTATATCTCGGTCACCTTGCTGGCACAGGCTGAGGGCGAGCCGAAACTGCTGGAGCCGGAGAAGTGCGAAGGGTGGGTCTGGTGCGATCCGCGCGAGTTGCCCGAGCCCCACTTCGATGCCAGCCGTCAGTCCATCGCCTGCTGGCTGGCGGGACGCTGCTACTTGCCGAATGATGTGCCAATGGTGTCGGCCGAATCAGCCTGACTGTCATAAAACGATCATCGGGCTGTCATAATATCTCCTCTCCATCGGGGGAAGAGGGATGAGGGAGAAGAGCGTGGGACAGGTATTTATTCAGTTTTTGTGGCTCGGATGCATCAGTTTTGGCGGCCCGGCTGCCCATATCGGCTTTTTCCAGCGCACCTTCGTCGAGCGGCTCGGCTGGCTGACGCAGGCCGAGTTTGCCCGGTTGCTGGCGCTGTGCCAATTGCTGCCGGGGCCAGCTTCCAGTCAGCTCGGCTTTGCCATCGGTCGCCATCGCGCCGGTCTGGGCGGGGCGCTTTGTGCCTTTATCGGCTTCACCTTGCCCTCCTTTCTGTTGCTGCTGGCGGCAGCAGTCGGAGTGGGTTTGCTGGGCAACAACCTCTGGCTCGATGCAGCCCTGCACGGCCTCAAGCTGCTGGCGCTTATTGTGGTGGCCGATGCGGTGCTCACCATGAGCCGCCAGTTCTGTACCACGTCGCTGACCCAAGGGATCATGGTCGCGACCGCGGCCGCGCTCTGGTGGCAGCCCGGCTTGCTGACCCAGCTGCTGATGCTGGCGGGAGCGGCGCTGATCTGCGCCCGCAGCCAGAGCGGGGCGGGCAGTGGGACAGCCACTGCCGAGGAGTTTTCAGCCACTACCCGTCATCCTCACTGGCCGACCCTGCTGCTGTTTGCCGCCCTCTTTATTGGCCTGCCGCTGCTCGGTGGCCCTCTCGGCACGCTTGGCCAGCTGATTGCCGACTTCTATCGGGCCGGTAGTCTGGTGTTTGGCGGTGGTCACGTAGTGCTGCCGTTGCTGCAAGAGAGCGTGGGCCACACCCTCAGCCAGCAACAGTTTCTGACCGGCTACAGTCTGGCGCAACTGGTGCCGGGCCCCATGTTTACCCTCGCCACTTATCTCGGCGCCCAACTGCTGCCCGAGATGCCGCTGCTCGGAGCCTTGTCGGCGACCCTGGCGCTCTTTGCGCCCGGCTTTCTGCTGCTCTGGGCGGTGGGCCCCTGTTGGCAACAGTGGTTGGTCCAACCCCGTCTGGCAGGGGCCGTCATTGGCATCAACGCCGCCGTGGTGGGCTTGTTGCTGGCGGCGCTCTATCAGCCGGTGTGGCAGAGCGCGGTGCTGGCACCGACCGATCTGGCGCTGGCGGCCATCGGCTTTTATCTGCTGCGGGTGGTGAAGCTGCCGGTGCCAGCCATCGCGGCCCTGTTGGTGATGGCCACCATCTTGCTGGCGTGACGCCGGTGAAAGCCCGATAAAAAAACGGCGCCTCCATGATGGAGGCGCCGTTTTTATTGCAATGGATCAGCCGCTTAAGCGTCGGGATCGAAATCCAGACTCAGGCTGTTGACGCAGTAGCGCTGGCCAGTCTCGGTCGGGCCGTCCGGGAAGACGTGGCCGAGGTGAGAGCCGCACTGGCGGCAGGTGATCTCCACCCGCTTCATGCCGTGGCTGCTGTCTTCGGTATAGTTCACCGTCCCCTCGATGGCCTTGTCGAACGAAGGCCAGCCGCAGCCGGAATCAAACTTGGCGCCTGAGTGAAACAGCACGCTCTTGCAGCAGACACAGAGGTAGTCACCACTTTTGCGATTGTGGAGCAGGGCGCCGCTGTAGGGTCGCTCGGTGCCCTTCTCCCAGCAGACGTGAAACTGCTCGGCGCTTAGCTTGCTGCGCCACTGTTCCGGGTTGTTACTGCTCATACCGACTCCTTGCCATCAATCACGGGGCCCAGCATAGCGGCTCCCTAAAGCTGACTCCAGTATGCCTGTTATGGTTTGCCCGCATTTGTGATCGAGGTGGCAGCCATGTCCGCACCGGATGCAGGGAGAAGGGCCTGCTGCGGTGGTTGAGCATCCTGCGCCGTGCTGGCCAGCGCCACCCGCTCCAGCAGCTTGAGGGAGTGGGCGCGACCGACCGCCACCTGTCGTTTGATGTCATCGGGCAGGAACGGCAAGCCGTCGTTGGTGGCGGTGTCGATGGTCTGGATCCACTCCAGCCCTTCCCCCGGCGGTGGCAGGCGGAACTGGATGTCGTAGTCGCTGGCATTGAACAGCACGTACCAGCGCTCGCCGACACAGTTGATCATGCCGATATCCATGGCAAATGCCTGCCCCATGGGGGCGTGCCAATCCTGATCGGTGAGCTGGTGGCCATCCGGGTGATACCAGTTGACCTGATGGCAGCTGGCGGCGGCGCCGTTCCAGCTGTCATCGCTCAATTGCAGATTGGAGAAGACGCACGACTCCGCCCGCAGTGCCATCATCTGCTGGGTGAAGGCGAACAGCCGCTCGTCCTCCGGCCGCCACTGCCAGTTGACCCAGCTGATCTGGTTGTCCTGACAGTAGGCGTTGTTGTTGCCAAGCTGGCTGCGGCCCATCTCGTCGCCAGCGAGGAAGTGCGGCGTCCCTTGCGAGAGCAGCAGGGTGGCAATCAGATTGCGCTTCTGCTGCTGGCGCAGGCTGTTGACCCGCGGATCCAGAGTCGGCCCCTCTACCCCGTGGTTATAGGAGAGGTTGTTGCCGTGGCCATCCCGATTGTCTTCACCGTTGGCCTGGTTGTGGCGCTGGTTGTAGGAGACCAGATCCTCCAGGGTGAAACCGTCGTGATAGCAGAGGTAGTTGACGCTGGTGTGGGGCGAGCGCCAGTTTTTCGGGAAGATATCCCGCGACCCCACCAGACGGGTGGCAAAGTCCCCCATCTTGCCCGCATCGCCACGCCAGAAGGCGCGTACCGTGTCGCGATAGCGGTCGTTGATCTCCTGCCACTGGCTGGGGAACTGACCCAGCCGGTAGCCAAAGGGGCCGATATCCCAGGGCTCGGCAATGAGCTTGACCTGTGACAGCACAGGATCGGCCATCACCGCCTTGAAGAAGGCACCCATCGGCTCGAACTCGCCTGCCTCCCGCGCCAGCGTCACCGCCAGATCGAAACGGAAGCCGTCCACCTGCATCTCGGTGACCCAGTAGCGCAAGGCATCGAGCACCAGTCGCAGGGTGTTGGGGTGATCCAGATTGACGCTGTTGCCACAGCCGGTCACGTTGGCGTGACGGGTGTAATCGGGGCCGTGAGGGCCCGCTTCGAAAGCGTAGTAACCGGCGTTGTCAAAGCCCTTGAACGAGAGGGTGGGGCCGTCGAAGCCCGAGGCGGCGGTGTGGTTGTAGACCACATCCAGGATCACTTCGAGCCCGGCCCGGTGCAGCTCGCGCACCATGGTCTTGAACTCGATCACCGCCTCGTCGGCCTTGGTGCTGTAGCGCGGCTCCGGGGCGAAGAAGGCGATGGGGTTGTAGCCCCAGTAGTTGGTCAGTCCCAACTGCTCCAGTCGCGGTTCCGACATGAAGGCGGCCACCGGCATCAACTGCACCGAGGTGACGCCGAGACTCTTGATGTGCTCGATGACCAGTGGGTGACTGATGCCAAGATAGGTGCCCTGCAGCGCTTTGGGGATCCCTGGGTGCTGCTTGGTAAAGCCCTTGACGTGGGTCTCGTAGAGGATGGTGCGGGCCGGGCTGATCCCGGGCTTGCCGATGCCTTGCCAGTCAAAGCCGTCATCCACCACCACCGACTTGGCAATCATCCCGGCACTGTCCCCCTGATAGAGGGCCTCATCCCAGTAGGTGGGACGGCTGAGTGCCTTGGCGTAGGGGTCGATCAGCAGTTTTTGCGGATCGAACAGCATCCCCTCCTGCGGGGCGCCATAGACCCGATAGCCGTAGCGCTGACCCGCCTGCATGCCGCGCACGTAGCCAAAGCGATATTGGCCACGGCGGCCGGGCAGCTCAAGTCGGGTTATCTCCTGCTCCTGTTCATCGAACAGGCAGAGCTCCACCTTGTCCGACTGGGGAGCCCAGACACAGAAGTGGCAACCGTTCTCGTCAAGGCGGGCCCCCAGCGGGTGGCCCACCCCTTTTTCCATTACAAGCATCAAGACTCCTGTTTGATGAACAAGGTCGCCAGCGGCGGCAGATCCAGCACTATGCTGTTTGCCATCCCCTGCCAGGGGGTCGGCTCGGCAGCGAACACCAGACCCACATCATAGTTGCTTCCCCAGTAATACTCGCTGTCGGTGTTGAGCACCACCCGATAGTGGCCCGCCGCAGGGACGCCGACCCGATACTCGAGACGGGGCACCGGGGTGAAGTTGCACGCTACTACTATGGCCTGCTTGCCCTCTTTGTCGGCTCGCAGCCAGGCAAAGATGCTGTTGTCGGCATCGTTGTGATCCAGCCAGCGGAAGCCGGTCTGATCATAATCGGCCTGATACAAGGCAGGCTCTTGACGGTAGAGGTGGTTGAGATCGTGGATCAACCGCTGCTGACCGGCATGCTTGGGATATTGCAGCAGATGCCACGGCAGCTGGGCATCGTGGTTCCACTCGTTGCTCTGGGCGATCTCGGTGCCCATGAAGTTGAGCTTCTTGCCCGGGTGGGCATACATGAAGCCCATGTAGGCGCGCAGGTTGGCGGCTTGCTGCCACTCGTCACCGGGCATCTTGTAGAGCATGGAGTGCTTGCCGTGGACCACTTCGTCGTGAGAGAGCGACAGGATGAAGTTCTCGTCATAGTGATACACCATGGAGAAGGTCATGTCGTTGTGGTGGTAGCGACGGTGGATCGGCTCTTTCTGCATATAGGTGAGGGTGTCGTGCATCCAGCCCATATTCCACTTGAAGCCAAAGCCGAGGCCGCCGAGGAAGGTGGGGCGGGAGACACCGGCAAAGGCGGTGGACTCTTCGGCGATGGTCATGGCGTGAGGATACTTGCCGTAGACCTCTTCGTTGGTCCATTTCAAGAGGCTGATCGCCTCATAGTTGTGGTTGCCGCCATCGACGTTCGGTACCCATTCGCCCTCGTTACGCGAATAGTCCAGATAGAGCATGGAGGCGACCGCATCCACCCGCAGGCCGTCGATATGGAACTTGTCGAGCCAGAACAGGGCGCTCGCCACCAGGAACTGGCGCACGGTGTCGCGGCCGAAGTCATAGATGTAGGAGTTCCAGTCCGGGTGCCAGCCACGGCGCGGATCTTCATATTCATAGAGCGGGGTGCCGTCGAAACGGGCCAGCCCGTGGGCATCGGACGGGAAGTGGGCGGGGACCCAGTCCAGAATGATGCCGATGCCTGCCTGGTGACACTGGTCGACGAAGTATTTGAAATCATCGGCCGTACCGTAGCGGCTGGTGGGGGAGAACATGCCTACCGGCTGGTAGCCCCAGGAGCCGCTAAAGGGGTGCTCGGAGACCGGCAGCAGCTCGATATGGGTGTAGGCCATCTCCTTGACGTAGGCGACCAGCTCCACCGCCAGTTCGCGCCAGCTCAGGCTGTCGCCATTGGGGTGACGCTTCCAGGAGCCGACATGCAGCTCATAGATGGAGAGCGGCTGCTCGCGCTTGTCGTTGTGCTGGCTGGCGATCCACTCGGCATCCTGCCACTGGTACTGGGCGTGGTCATAGACCACGGAGGCGAACGACGGGTACTGCTCGCAGTAGAAGCCGACCGGATCGCTCTTGTGGGGCAGACGATGACCTGCGGGATCTTTCAGTTCAAACTTGTAGCGATCCCCCGCCTTGAGGCCCGGCACAAACAGCACCCAGTGACCGCAGAGACTGCGCTGCATCGGGTGGCGACGGCCATCCCAGAAGTTGAAATCGCCGATCAGGCTCACGGCGGTGGCGCTCGGCGCATAGACCGCAAAACGCACCCCTTCTACCTGCTGGCCGAGATGCTCCACGGTGCGCAGCTGGGCGCCAAGGGTGTGGTAGAGATTTTCCGGCTGGGCGGTCAGTTCGGCCAGGCCTGCCCAGGCGGCATCCTGAAACTGATAGGGGTCGATGACCTCGGTGGTAGCATCTGGGTAGCTGGCGAGCAGCTGATAGGGGAAGGGGTTTTTACGGCGGGTGAAAACAGTTTCAAAAAGACCCGATTCATCGGTGGGCGCCAGGGTGGCAACAACCTTGCCCGACTTGAGATCCTTGACGCGAACTTCGAGGGCATCAGGCAACCAGGCGGTCAGTTTGAGGCCGGGCCCATCCGGATTGGCCTGCAGGCCTAAGTGAGAGAAGGGATCGGAACAGCGGGCAGCAACCAAACGTTCAACGAGCATCGAGATTTCCTTTCATGACAGAGCATCCACTCCGGCCGAAGCCGGAGTGGATTTAGGTGAGAGTGCTGTGAGAGACAGCGTCTCAACGACTGGCCTCATCACGGGCCTGGCTCATCTTGCCGGCCAGCGCCTTGAGTGCCTCATTGGCAAAAATATCTTCCAGATCGGCAGAGAGCTTGCGGCGCCAGTTGGGGTATTCGTAACTGGTGCCCGGTACGTTGACCGGCTTGTCCATCTCCAGCCAGTCTTCCAGCTGGGTACTGAACAGGGCGCAGCTGCCGCGTGACATGTGGATCTGCAGACCGTGATTGAGTTCGGTGTTCATGCCGACCCAGTTCACGTCATGACTGATGTTGTCAGAGATGACCTTGTGGGCATGCAAGCTGTCGAGGATCCGCTGTTTCGCCTGGTGGCGATCAGCATACAGGGTCTTCAAGACATCTTCATCTGGATACAGGCCCAGTTGACGACCGAGCGCCAGATCGTCGCAGTGCCAGAACCCTTTCAGGGTTGGCATGTCGTGGGTGGTCAGGGCTGACATCGCCTGCTCGGTGTAGTGAGCCGGGGAGATGAAGCCGCCATCCGCCTTGGAGCGTTCGAAGAAGAACACCTTGTAGGAGTGAACGCCGTTCTCTTTCAGGGTCACGTCGATCCCCTCCGGCACGGTACCGAGATCCTCGCCGATCAGCAGGCACTGGTTGCGGTGGGATTCGAGGGCCAGAATGCCCAGCAGATCGTTGACCGGATAGTAGATGTAGGCGCCCTTGGCGGCTGACTCTCCGGGCGGGACCCACCACAGGCGCAGCAAGGCCATCACGTGGTCGATGCGCAGTGCGCCGCAGGAGCGCATGTTGGCACGGAACAGATCGACCATCGGCTGGTAGGCCGCTTCAAACAGCTTGTTCGGGTTCATCGGGGGCAGGCCCCAGTTCTGACCGAGCGGGCCGAGCACATCGGGCGGCGCACCGACCGAGGCTTTCGGGCAGTAGAGATCCTGGTTGGCCCAAATCTCGGTGGAGCCTTCGGAGACACCCACCGCCAGATCCCGGTAGATCCCCATCACCATGCCGGATGCCTTGGCGCGGGCATCGGCTTGCGCCAGCTGCTCGTCAGCCAGGAATTGCAGATAGAGGTAGAAGTTGACATCTTGCGGGTGCTCGGCCATCCAGGCGGCAACGGCAGGGTTGTGGTAATCGCGCAGCTCCTGCGGCCATACCGGCCAGCCCCAGGCATTTTCGCCCTTGGCATAGAAGTGGGCTTGCAGGGCATCGAAGGCCGCTTGCTGTTGCAGGCTGTCGCCACCGGCGGCCACGAAGGCATCAAAGGCTGCCTGACGCTCGGCGCCAAGGCTCGCTTCGTCGAACACCTGACGCAGCATGCCGAGTTTGGTCTGGATCACGCCGGTGTAATCGACGTTCTCCTTGGCGCGCAGATCGGCCAGATGCTGCTGGAAGGCAGGGCTTGCCACTTCCGCTTTCAGGCGATCGTTCTGCTGGAATTCGGGCACCGCCTCCACGTTGATATAGGCCACGTTGAGCCAGCGACGGGAAGAGGGGCTGTAGGGACTGGCGCTCTCCGGATTGGCCGGATAGAGGGCGTGGATAGGGTTGAGGCCGACGAAGTGGGCACCCCAGGTGGCCGCTTTCTCGACCAGCTGGCCCAGATCGCTGAAATCACCAATGCCCCAGTTGTGGCGGCTGCGCAGGCAATAGAGCTGCACGCTCGGGCCCCATACCTTGCGGCCATCGGCAATCGGCGGCTGCTTGTAGCACGCCTTGGGGGCTACGATGAGGCGCATGGTGGCCAGCGGCTCGTCATTGCCCTCTTCCAGCAGCACCAGCTGGTGATAACCCAGCTCCGGGGCCATTTCCAGGGTGACGCGATAGGCCTGGCACTCCATCTCTTCAAATTCGGCCACGCCGACCAGCTCACCTTCGATGGGGGTGAATTGGCCGGACAGCACAGCACCCTGCTCCTGCTGGAGCTGCCAGGTGAGGGCATCGTTGACGAATTCGATGGGGAGGCGAACCTCAAGGGTAACGGCGTCGCCGGTGCGAACCACCATCACAGGATCCAGCGCCCGCAGCCAGTGCTGGCGATGCTCCTCTTCCAGCTGTTGCACCAGGGCGGCCTCGTCATCGACGCGGTAGCCCATGGCGCCCAGCATGGCGGCCTTGCTCTCTTCGGATACCTGGGCCGGGTGGCCCCAGGCATCGACATACTCGCTGGCGATACCTTTTGCGGCAGCCAGCTGTTCAATCAGGGTGGTCATAGTTTGAGAATTCCCGCTGTGGATTCTATCTATACTATTTTGATTAATTTTTATGGGTGGTACTTGAACAGTGGCTCTTTGGCCATGCTAAACCGCGCACATTTTTACATATCTATCATCACGGTTGTGTGACCGAGTAGGCACTATTGTGGATATCTGCGCGATGCCACGTTCTGGCACTTTTTTCGTCAAAATGTGGTAATCAGTTACATAAACAGAAAATTAATTTCACAGTTTTTCATGATATAGCGCAATTTCAGACAGAATGTTGGTTGACTCACCGGAGAGTTCTAGTAAATTTACAAGCGGAATTTTCTTTGACTACTGAACAGTTAGGTAACTAAATATGACTATCAAAGTAGGTATTAACGGTTTTGGCCGTATCGGTCGTTTCGTATTCCGTCTGGCCGCCGAGCGTGCTGACATCGAAGTTGTTGGTATCAACGATCTGATCGATGTTGACTACATGGCTTACATGCTGAAGTACGATTCAACTCACGGTCGTTTCAACGGTACCGTTGAAGTTAAAGACGGCAACCTGGTTGTAAACGGCAAAACCGTACGTGTTACCGCTGAGCGTGACCCGGCCAACCTGAAGTGGGGCGAAATCGGTGTTGACGTTGTTGCTGAAGCTACCGGTCTGTTCCTGACCGACGAGACTGCTCGTAAGCACATCGCTGCTGGTGCCAAGAAAGTTGTTCTGACTGGCCCGTCCAAAGACGCTACCCCGATGTTCGTAATGGGTGTTAACGACTCTACCTACGCTGGCCAGGACATCGTTTCCAACGCTTCCTGCACCACCAACTGCCTGGCCCCGATCGCCAAGGTTCTGAACGATACCTTCGGTATCGAGTCTGGCCTGATGACCACCGTTCACGCTACCACTGCTACCCAGAAGACCGTTGATGGTCCGTCTGCTAAAGACTGGCGCGGTGGCCGCGGTGCGGCTCAGAACATCATCCCGTCCTCTACCGGTGCAGCCAAAGCTGTTGGCGTAGTTATCCCGGAACTGAAAGGCCTGCTGACCGGTATGGCTTTCCGTGTTCCGACTCCGGACGTGTCTGTTGTTGACCTGACCGTTAACCTGAAGAAAGCTGCCACCTACGCAGAAATCTGCGAAGCGATGAAAGCTGCTTCCGAAGGCGCTATGAAAGGCGTTCTGGGCTACACCGAAGACGAAGTTGTATCTACCGACTTCCTGGGTGAGCGTCAGACCTCCGTATTCGACGCCAAGGCTGGTATCCAGCTGAACGACAAATTCGTTAAAGTTGTATCCTGGTACGACAACGAAATGGGCTACTCCAGTAAAGTTCTGGACCTGATCGCTCACATCTCCAAGTAATTTGGGATGCGCAATCGCGTAGCTTGAAAAAGGCGGCCATTGGCCGCCTTTTTGTTTTTCGGTTTCCCCTGATGACAGGAGTCCACATGCAATCCATTCGTCCCCTGACAGCCAATTGCAAGCTTGCCAACAATGCTGCCGGTCTGCCGGTTCTCACCATCAACAACGACTATGCCAAGGCCGAGATCAGCCTGTTTGGCGCCCATGTGCTGAGCTATCAGCGCCATGGCGAGCCAGCCTCCATCTGGCTGAGTGACAAGGCGGTGCTGGATGGCAGCAAGCCTGTTCGTGGCGGTATCCCGATCTGCTGGCCCTGGTTTGGCCCGGCGCCAGCCCGTGTCGGTAGCGGCAAGCCCTCCCACGGCTTTGCCCGCACCACCCTCTGGATGCTGGATGGGGTCTCCGATCACGCCGACGGCACCCTGGTGCACCTCTCTCTGCGCGACAGCGATGCGACCCGTGCCCTGTGGGATCACGCCTTCGAGCTGGAGCTGGACGTACTGGTTGGCAAAGAGCTCTCACTGGTGCTGACCACGCGCAACACCGGCGCACAGCCGCTGACATATAGCGGTGCGCTACATACCTATCTGGTCATCAGTGCGCCGGAAGCGGTGAGCGTCACCGGTCTGGGCGAGCCCTATGCCGACAAGCTGACCGGACAGGATGCCAAACAACAGGGTGCATTGACCCTGAACGGGCCGCTGGATCGGGTCTACTGGCAGCCAGAGGCGCTGGTGAGCGTGCAGGATGGTGAGCGTGAGACGCGGGTAGTGAGCGGCAACCACGACAGCGTGGTGGTCTGGACTCCCTGGCTGGAAGGGGCCACCGCCATGGCCGACATGAGCGACGATGGCTATCGCACCATGCTCTGCGTCGAAGCGGCCATCGCCGGTGAGGCGGGAGTGACCGTTGCACCGGATGAAGAGCACAGCCTCTCCACCGTGATCATCTGAGCAGGATGAGGTTCAGATAAATAAAGAGGGCTCCCGCGGGAGCCCTCTTTGCATCTCTTGACGGCCACAATCAGGCGTTGCCCTGAGTCTTGAGCTTGAGTTCGGCGGCGAAATTGAGCATCCGATCGAGGGGGATCAAGGCTTTGACCCGCAGATCTTCGTCGACATGGATCTCGTGGCGCTCGGCACCGTCGGTGAGGGCCTCCTTGATCGCCACCAGACCGTTCATCGCCATCCAGGGGCAGTGGGCGCAGCTGCGGCAGGTGGCGCCATCGCCACCGGTCGGTGCTTCCACCATCTCTTTCTCCGGACAAGCCTGCTGCATCTTGTAGAAGATGCCCCGATCGGTCGCCACGATCAGCTTCTGCTGGGGCAGCTCCTTGGCCGCCTTGATCAGCTGACTGGTGGAGCCCACCGCATCGGCCAGCTCGATCACCGAGGCGGGGGATTCCGGATGAACCAGCACGGCGGCGTCCGGATTCTGCTCTTTCAGCTCGCGCAGGGCGCGGGCCTTGAACTCGTCGTGGACGATGCAGTGGCCCTGCCAGCGCAGCATCTGCGCCCCGGTCTTCTTCTCGATATAGGCACCCAGATGGCGATCCGGGCCCCAGATGATCTTGTGACCCAGACTGTCGAGGTGCTCGACGATCTCGAGCGCGATGCTGGAGGTCACCACCCAGTCAGCCCGTGCTTTGACGGCGGCCGAGGTATTGGCATAGACCACCACGGTATGGTCGGGATTGGCATCGCAGAAGGCGGAGAACTGTTCGATGGGACAGCCCAGATCCAGCGAGCATTCAGCCTCCAGGGTCGGCATCAGCACCCGCTTGTGGGGGCTCAGGATCTTGGAGGTTTCCCCCATGAAGCGCACCCCGGCGACAATCAGAGTTTGCGCCTCGTGATCGCGGCCAAAGCGGGCCATCTCCAGCGAGTCACCGACGAAACCGCCGGTGGCTTCGGCCAGCGCCTGGATCTCGGGATCCGTGTAGTAGTGGGCAACCAGTACCGCCTTGCGCTCCTTGAGCAGCGCCTTGATTTCTGTGGTCAAGGTCGTTCTCTGCTCGGCACTCAGGGGAAGAGGTTTGGCCGGAAAGGGGTAGTCCATCGCGACTACCGGCGGGACACTGCTCAGTGCATTGCTCATTGCGACTGTTCCATCAACGCTCGGGAAGGCAAAAATTATAACCAGAAGCCTGCCACAAACCCATCAACAAATCGGGTGAAGCGCAAGTGGGCGAATATACTCAAGTAATTCGTTGTTATTCTGTCATAAGGAGTTGCCCCATGAAGCAACGTTCCCTCAAGTTCAAGCTGCTGTGCCTTACCATGGGGCTGTTTCTGCTGACCGGGCTGGCCATGACCCTGTTGCAATCGGCCTCTTTCAGCTCCCTTCGCAACATGGTGATGACCCAGACCAGCGATGCACTGGAAGAGGAGGTCTCCCGCAGCCTGCAGTATCAGGCGGAGCGCTATGCCATCCAGATTGCCTCGCTGATGCAGAACTCCTACCAAATCCCCCTTACCGTGACCGCCCAGATTGACGCCGCAATGACCAAGCCGGAACAACGCTTGTCGCGGCCCCAAGTCGAGTCTCTGCTCGGCAGCAGCTTGCAGCAGGCGAGCGGGATCAGCTCCATCTATGCCCAGTTTGAACCCAATGGCTACGATGGTGAGGATGCCAACTGGGTCGCCGGGGCCAGCCACTCGGTAGCGGGCAAGGGAAGCCTGGAGGTTTATTTCACCAAGGCTCAGGGAGGCGCAGTTACCCAGCAGCCGATTGATGCGGCTGCCAGCGAGGCAAAATTCGATACCTCCCTCAACGAGTTCGGCATCCGCAACAGCGAGTGGTATCTCTGTGGCCGCGATACCCGCCAACCCTGCCTGATGGAGCCCTATCTCTACGAAATCAGCCCCGGCAACAAGATGCTGATGACCAGTCTGACCGTGCCCATCCTTCACGATGGCAAGTTTGTCGGGCTGGCTGGCGTGGACATGAACCTGCCCATCTTCCAGCAACTGGCTGAAAACCTTGGCAAGAGCCTCTATGACAACAAGGCGGATGTGACCCTGGTCAGCAAGATGGGGCTGATTGTTGGCAGCAACCGCTACGCCAACAAGCTGGGTCGCCCGCTCAAGGAGGTGGGGTTGGCCCTGCCTACCGGTCAGGCCGTGAGTAGCGACACCGATTTTATCCTGCAACAACCGATCCGTATCGAGGCTGCCAATGCCCAGTGGTGGTTAATGATCAAAGTGCCCAAGGCACTGGCACTTAGCAAGGCTCGAGCCATCAGCAATGATCTTGGCTCCCTGTTGCATGATGCTCAGCAGCAGCAAGTGCTGGCGATGGGGTTGATCACCTTGCTGGTGCTGGGCTTGCTAGTCTGGTTTATCCAGACCATCACCGCGCCGCTCTCCCTCATCAGTCGCCATGTCGGCCATCTCTCCAGCAATGAGGGGGATCTGACCCAACAGATGGAGATCGACACTCACCAGGAGCTGATCGATCTTGGCGCCCAGCTCAACGCCTTCCTCGGCAAGCTGCGGGGCATGGTGCAAATGAGCAAGGGGATCGGCCAGCAGGTCTACCAGCAGGCGCGGGAGATGAAACATACCGCTGACACCATGCGCAACAGTCTGGACGAGCAGAATCTGGAGCTGGAGAGCGTGGTGAGCGCCATGCACGAAATGAGCACCACGGCAGTCAGCGTGGCAGGTTATGCCGAGCAGGCGGCGCAGGAGTCGGAAGCGGCGACCCACCACATCAATACCGCCCAGCAGACCCTCAGCAATGCGCGCAACGAGATCCATACCCTGGTCGGTGATATGCATGAGGCGGATAAAGCGGTGGCGCTGGTGGCCCAGCGCAGCACCAATATCAGCCGGATCCTTGATGTGATCCGCGCCATTGCCGAGCAGACCAATCTGCTAGCCCTCAACGCCGCCATCGAGGCTGCGCGGGCGGGTGATATGGGACGCGGCTTTGCGGTGGTGGCGGACGAGGTGCGGGCGTTGGCGACCAAGACTCGTGAATCGACCGACGAGATTGGTCAGCTGATCGGTAGCCTGCAGACTGAAGTGAGCAGCAGTCAGCGTCTGATGAATACCGGCATCGAACGCTCCACCACCACGGTGCAGGGCACCGAGCAGGCGTTCGAGGCGCTCAATCGGGTGGTGGCCCAGATCCAGCAGATCCACGACCACATCAGTCAGGTCGCTACCGCCGCCGAGCAGCAGAGTGCGGTGAGCGACACCATCAACCAGAACCTGATGCGGATCGGCGATACCGCCAACGTGATCGGGCAGGAGGCCAGCTCCAGCCATCAACTGAGCGAGGCGCTGGAGCAAGCGGCCACGGCGCTGGCCAGTCAGCTCGATCGGCTGCGCACCTGAGTGGCAGTCTGAGAGACAAAAGCCCGCGAGTGATCGCGGGCTTTTTTATGGTTCGATGGCAGAGCGGCGTCAGTGGCGGGGTTCAACCAGCAGGATGTGTGAGTCGGCCCCCACCACCCTGACCTTGCTGCCCGCAGGCAGCGACTCGTCGCAGCGCACCGTCCAGACGGTGTCGTCCAGATGCACCCGACTGGTGCCTTGGGTGACATCATCCAGCAGGGTCAGCTCGCGGCCCATATAGCTCTGCATCCGCTCGTTGATGGTGCTGGCAGCATCCTGACCCGACTTGTCGCGCTGGTGCTGCCAGCGCCACCAGGCCCAGGTGGTGAGCAGGGATTGCACCGCAAACAGCAGCAATTGCGCTTGCCAGCCAAAGGGCCAGATCAGCAGCAGTAGGCCCACTTCCAGCGCGGCGATGCCGGTCCAGAGCAGGAAGCCCACCGACCCCAGTACCTCGATGGCCAGCAGAATGAAGCCGAGCCCCAGCCAGTGCCAGTGGGTCAGCCCCTCGAACAGGGCTGTCATGACTTGCTGCCCTTGCCATCTTTGTTGAACAGCTCGGCCATGCCGGCCACCGAGCCAATCAGGCTGCCCGCTTCCAGCGGCATCATGATGATCTTGCTGTTGGGGCCTTCACCGATGCGGGCCAGCGCCTCGGTGTACTTCTGGGCCACAAAGTAGTTGATGGCCTGCATATCACCCTCGGCGATGGCCTGGGAGACCATATGAGTCGCCTTGGCTTCCGCCTCGGCAGCCCGCTCCCGCGCTTCGGCGGCGAGGAAGGCGGCCTGACGTTCACCTTCGGCTTTGAGGATCTGGGACTGCTTCTCGCCTTCCGCTTTCAGGATTTTGGACTGGCGCACCCCTTCGGCTTCCAGTACCTCGGCCCGTTTCTGGCGCTCGGCCTTCATCTGGGCGTTCATCGCTTCGACCAGTGCCAGCGGCGGGCGCACATCTTTAATCTCGATGCGGGTCACCTTGATGCCCCAGGGGGCGGTGGCGGCATCCATGGTGCGCAGCAGCTTCTCGTTGATGGTGTCGCGCTGGGAGAGCATCTCGTCCAGCTCCATGGCGCCGAGCACGGTCCGCATATTGGTCATGGTGAGATTGCGGATGGCGCTGGTGAGATCGTTGACCTCGTAACCCGCTTTGCGGGCATCCACCACCTGCACAAAGCTGATGGCGTCGATGGTGACGTTGGCGTTATCGCGGGAGATCACCTCTTGTGCCGGGATGTCCAGCACCTGCTCCATCATGATGATCTTGTGGCCGACCCGATCCACATAGGGGATCAACAGGTTGAGACCCGGGGTCAGGGTGCGGGTGTAGCGGCCGAAGCGCTCTACCGTCCAGTTGTAGCCCTGGGGCACGATCTTGATGCCCGCGCTCAGGGTGGCGAGCACCAGGAACACGAAAATCCCTAGCACAATCAATGATTCATTCATCATATAGCTCCTTATGAAACACAATCTCTAGCCTATGGTCTGGCGTCAGGTACCACAAGTGACTTCGTACGCCTTTGCCATGAATTGGTTTTACTAATTACTTAAACGCATTAAAAAGCATTTTTTATTATTTTGAGGGATAAGTGGCCCTGCCTATAGTCGCCCCATATTAGTCGTATTCCGAGGGATGGGTCGAAATGGATTATTTGCCGATGTTTGCCAAGTTGGACGGGCGCCCGGTGCTGCTGGTGGGCGGGGGCGAAGTGGCCCTGCGCAAGGCGCGCCTGCTGCTGGCGGCCGGTGCCCGACTGACCATCGTCTCCCCGGAGCTTGAACCCGAATTTGTGGAATTTGCCGGTCGTTTTACCCATCTTGCCGAGCGCTTCACTCCGGCTCATCTGGCAGGTCAGATTTTGGTGGTGGCCGCAACCGACAGCCTCGAAGTCAACGCGCTGGTTTATCAGAGTGCCAACCAGCTGGGGCTGTTCGTCAACGTGGTGGATGACCCCAAGCGTTCCAGCTTTATCTTCCCCTCGATCATCGATCGTTCGCCGCTGATGGTGGCTGTTTCCAGTGGCGGCAAGGCGCCAGTGCTGGTACGCCTGCTGCGCGAACGGCTGGAGAGCCTGCTGCCGCGCCATCTTGGCGGGCTGACCGAGCTCTCCGGCCGGGTCCGTGACAAGGCCAAGCGGGTGCTCTCCTCGATTTCCGATCGTCGCCGCTTCTGGGAGCGCGCCTTTGCCTCCAACACCCTCGCCAGCCTGATTGAGAAAGAGGATTGGCAAGGGGCCGAGCAGTGGCTGAGCGATGGCCTCGACCAGGCGAAAAGCGAAGTGGGGGAAGTGGTGCTGGTTGGCGCTGGCCCCGGTGATCCGGGCCTCTTGACCCTCAAGGCGCTGCAACAAATTCAACAGGCTGAAGTGGTGCTCTACGACCAGCTGGTTTCGCCTGAGATCCTCGATCTGGTGCGCCGCGATGCAACTCTGGTGTCCGTCGGCAAGAAGGCGGGTGCCCACAGCGTGCCGCAGGAGGAGACCAATCGCCTGCTGGTGGATTACGCCAAGGCGGGCAACCGGGTAGTGCGGCTGAAAGGGGGCGATCCCTTTATGTTTGGCCGGGGTGGTGAGGAGCTGGAAGTGCTGGCCGACGAAGGCATCCCCTTCTCGGTGGTGCCCGGCATCACGGCCGCTGCCGGTGCCACCGCCTATGCCGGTATTCCGCTGACTCACCGTGATTACGCCCAGAGCGCCGTCTTTATTACCGGCCACTGTCAGAAAGAGGGCAAGGAGCCCGACTGGCAGCAGCTCGCCGCCACCAGTCAGACCCTTGTCATCTACATGGGGCTGATGCGCTCCGAGCATATCCAGCAGCAGTTGATGGATCACGGCCGAAGCCAAGCCACCCCCATCGCCATCATCGAGCGCGGCACCACAGCCCGCCAGCGGGTGCTGACCGGCACGCTGGCGGATCTGGCGGAGCTGGCCAAACAGGCGGTGAGCCCGTCGCTTATCGTCATCGGCGAAGTGGTCGCCCTGCGCGATCGGCTCGCCTGGTTTGGGGAAAAAAGCGGGGAAAAGAGCGGCCAGCAGCTGCGCGCTAACCCGGATCTCGATGGCTGCGACCTCAAGCTGGTGCAGCTGGCCTGACCGAGAAAGAGATATTTGATGCGGCTGCCAGCGCAGCCGCGCACTGAACCACCCAGCGCCCCGAGCAGGCGCATAAGCAATGACCCGAGGACCAACATGGACCGTGAAAGATTGACGCACTTGCAGCAGCTGGAAGCCGAGAGCATCCATATCATCCGCGAGGTGGCTGCCGAATTTGAAAACCCGGTGATGATGTACTCCATCGGCAAGGACTCCTCCGTCATGCTGCACCTGGCCCGCAAGGCCTTCTATCCGGGCAAGATCCCGTTCCCCTTGCTCCACGTCGACACCGACTGGAAGTTCAAGGAGATGATCAAATTCCGCGACGAGACCGCCAAAAAGTACGGGCTGGATCTCATCGTCCACAAGAACCCGGAAGGGCTCGCCATGGGCATCAACCCTTTCGTGCACGGCAGTGGCAAGCATACCGACATCATGAAGACCGAGGGGCTCAAGCAGGCGCTCAACAAATATGGCTTCGATGCCGCCTTCGGTGGCGCGCGCCGCGACGAGGAGAAGTCCCGCGCCAAGGAGCGTGTCTACTCCTTCCGTGACAAGTCCCACCGCTGGGATCCGAAGAACCAGCGTCCGGAGCTGTGGCGGGTCTACAACAGCCAGGTCAACAAGGGGGAGAGCATCCGGGTGTTCCCGCTCTCCAACTGGACCGAGCTGGATATCTGGCAATACATCTATCTCGAGAACATCGACATAGTGCCGCTCTACTTCGCGGCCATGCGTCCGGTGGTGGAGCGCAACGGCATCAAGATCATGGTGGATGACGATCGCATGCCGCTCACCGCCGAGGATGAGGTGAAGCAGGAGCTGGTGCGCTTCCGCACCCTCGGCTGCTACCCGCTGACCGGGGCCATCGAATCCGATGCCACCACCTTGCCGGAAATTATTGAAGAGATGCTGCTCACCACCTCGAGCGAGCGGCAAGGGCGGCTGATTGACCACGATCAGGCCGGCTCCATGGAGCAGAAGAAGCGTCAGGGATATTTCTAAGGAGTCGTCAGCATGAACAGCCATATTCAGACCGCCATCACCGAACAGGGCATCGAAGCCTATCTGTACGCCCAGCAGCACAAGAGTCTGCTGCGTTTTCTCACCTGCGGCAGCGTGGATGACGGCAAGAGCACCCTGATCGGTCGCCTGTTGCACGACTCCCAGCAGATCTATGAAGATCAGCTCAAGGCACTGGAGTCCGACAGCCAGAAGCTCGGCACCACCGGCGAGAAGCTGGACTTGGCGCTGCTGGTCGACGGCCTGCAAGCGGAGCGCGAGCAGGGCATCACCATCGACGTGGCCTACCGCTATTTCTCCACCGCCAAGCGCAAATTCATCATCTCGGATACCCCGGGCCACGAGCAGTACACCCGCAACATGGCGACCGGCGCCTCCACCTGCGATCTGGCTATCATCCTGATCGACGCCCGCAAGGGGGTGCTGGATCAGACCCGCCGCCACAGCTTTATCGCCAGCCTGCTCGGTATCAAGCAGTTCGTGGTGGCGGTCAACAAGATGGATCTGGTGGAGTTCAGTCAGGAGGTGTTCGAGCGCATCAGCGCCGATTACCGCGAGTTCGCCAAGAAGCTCAGTGTCGACACCATCCATATCGTGCCGGTCTCGGCGCTGGACGGCGACAACGTGGTCAACCAAAGCGACAAGCTGGCCTGGTATCAGGGCGAAACCCTGCTTGCCCTGTTGGAGTCTGCGGAAGTGGAGCGCGAACTGGAGCGTCATCCGGTACGCCTGCCGGTGCAGTATGTGAACCGCCCCAACCTCGATTTTCGTGGCTTCGCGGGGACCTTGGCCTCCGGCATCCTGCGGGTGGGCGACAAGCTGGCAGTGCTGCCGTCGGGCAAAGAGAGCACAGTCACCCGCATCGTCACCTTCGACGGGGATCTGGAGTACGCCCTGCCGGGTCAGGCAATCACCGTCACCTTCGCCGATGAGATCGACATCAGCCGCGGCGACCTGCTGGTGGATGCCGCGAAGCAGCCGCAAGTGACCCAGAACCTGCTGGCCCATATCGTCTGGATGGGGGAGGAGTCCCTGCAACCGGGTCGGGTCTACGACGTCAAGCTGGCCACCAAGAAGAGTCGCGGCCAGGTAGAGGCCATCCGCCACCGCATCGAGATCAACAAGCTGGATGAGCTGCCCGCCAGCGAGCTCAAGCTCAACGAGATCGGCCTGTGCGAGCTGAGCCTCACCGACCCGGTGGCGTTCGACCCGTATCAGGAGATCCGCGATACCGGCAGCTTTATCCTGATCGACCGGCTGACCAACGTCACCGTCGGTGCCGGCATGATCGTCGAGGGCTTGGCGGCGAAAGCGGTAAAAGGGCACTACAGCGAGTTCGAAATCGAGCTCAACGCGCTGGTGCGCAAGCACTTCCCGCACTGGCAAGCCCTTGCCATCGGTAACGACACAAGCAAGGAATAAGCCCATGACCTGGCAACAATCCCTGGTGCTGGGTCTGCTGGCTGCTCTCGTGGCCCTGCTGATCCAGGGCAAACTCCGCCCGGCGCTGCTCTTCTCGGGCGCCGTGCTCATCACCTACCTGAGCGGGCTGGCGGACATCAATGCCGTGGTGGCGGGCTACACCAACAGTGCCCTGCTGACCCTGGTACTGTTGCTGCTGGTGTCGCTGGCGGTGGAGAAGACCCGCATCATGAGCTGGTTCGCCAATCTGGTGGGCACGGGTTCATTCAACAAGGTGCTGGTGAAGGTGTGGTTCTCCACCGCCTTCCTGTCGGCCTTCGTCAACAACACCGCCGTGGTGGCCTCCATGCTGGGGGCGGTCAAACGCAACCCCAACCACTCCCCGTCGCGGCTGCTGTTGCCCATGTGCTTCGCGGCCACCTTTGGCGGGGTGCTGACCCTGATCGGCACCTCCACCAACCTGATCGTCAACAGCTTCCTCATCAAGATGGGGGCGCCGCCGCTCGGCATGTTCGACTTCTTTATGGTGGGGGCGGGCACCTTGCTGACCGGTCTGGTGGCCGTGCTGCTGTTTGCCCGTCACCTGCCGGAGCAGGATACCGAGATGAGCCGCGAATCTGGCTATTTTCTCGAAGCCAAGGTGGGCGCCGGGTCGCCACTGGCGGGGCGCAGCGTCAAGGAGAATGGTCTGCGCAGCCTGAAAAGCCTCTATCTGGCGGAAATCATTCGCGGCGAGCAGGTGATCTGCCCGGTGCAGCCGGAACACGAACTGCACGAGGGCGATGTGCTGCTGTTTTGCGGCGACGTGGAGAGCGTTGGCGTATTGCAGGAGATGAAGGGGCTGGATCTCTACGGCCAACACCGCCTCAACGGCCAGCATCTGGTGGAGGTGATCGTCAGCCACAGCTCGCGGTTGGTGGGGCAGACCATCAAGGATGCGGAATTTCGCACCCACTTCGATGCGGTGGTATTGGCGGTGCGCCGCGGCGAAACCCAGCTCACCGGTGGCCTCGGCCAGATTGAGCTGCACGCAGGGGACACCCTGCTGCTGGCCCCCGGCCCCCAGTTTGCCCGCAACAAGTCGCTGGGGCGGGAGTTTGTGGTGGTGAGCGGGCTGGAGGCCTCCACCCGCCTCGATGGCAAGCGTAGCGCCGCCGTGGTGCTGGGCTTTCTCGGGGTGCTGGCGCTCTCGGTGTTTGATCTGGTGCCGCTGTTCAAGGGCTTGCTGTTGATGCTGGTGGCGCTGCTGCTCACCCGCATTCTGACCCTGGACGAGATCCGCCGCCGCTTTCCGCTGGATATCTGGCTGGTGGTGGGCGGGGCGCTCGCCATCGCCGATCAGCTGGAAAAAAGCGGACTGGCGCGGCTCATCGCCGACTGGCTGATGGGGGAGTTCAACGGTGCCAGCCCCATCATCGCCTTTATCGGTATCTATGTTTTTACCCTGGTGCTGACCGAACTGATGAGCAATAACGCGGCCGCTGCACTGGCCTTCCCCATGGGTTACCAGCTGGCGCTCAGCATGGATGTCTCGACCATGCCGTTTATTCTGGCGGTGCTGTTCGGGGCGAGCTCCAGCTTTATCCTGCCCTACGGCTATCAGACCAACCTGATGGTCTATGCCGCGGGCAACTACAAGATGCCGGACTACCTCAAGCTGGCCCTGCCGGTCTCGCTGGCCTATAGCCTCGGGGTGATTGTGATGGTGCCCCTGCTGTTTCCGTTTTAAGGCGTGAGCGCCAATCAAGGAGTGTTGGGTGAGCAATACCATGGCACCAGCACGTTGTCGGCTGATAGTCCGAGGCGGCTCCCCGTGGTGCCGGACAGTTTAAGTTTTGAGGCGTGAGCGCCAATCAAGGAGTATTGGATGAGCAATATCGTGTGGCACAACCATGCCGTGGACAAACAGAGCCGGGCCGAATTGAAAGGGCAAAAGCCGTTGGTGATCTGGTTTACCGGGCTGTCGGGGGCGGGCAAATCGACCCTGGCGGGGGCGCTGGAGCAGGCGCTGGCGGCACAAGGCAAGCATACCTATCTGCTGGATGGGGACAACGTGCGCCACGGCCTCTGCGGCGATCTCGGTTTCGATGATGCCGCACGGCAGGAGAATATCCGCCGGGTCGGTGAAGTGGCGAAACTGATGGTGGATGCGGGCCTTATCGTGCTCACCGCCTTTATCTCGCCATTTCGTGCCGAACGGGCGCTGGTGCGCAATCTCTTGGGCGCTGACGAGTTTGTCGAGGTGTTTGTCGATGCGCCGCTCGCCATCTGTGAAGAGCGAGACCCCAAGGGGCTCTATAAAAAAGCGCGGGCTGGGGAAATTACGAATTTTACCGGTATCGACTCCGCCTATGAGGCGCCCGAGCAGCCGGAAATCCATCTGCTTAATGCCGGTAAATCGGTAGAGGTGCTGGTGGAGGAGCTGCTGACCGCCCTACGGCAGGGGAACTACCTGTAGTTGGATCGGAAGAACGTATAACAAGCGCCCGGCAGCCGGCCAGTTGGCCACCACAGGCGCTGATGGGCTGGCGGTAGCCACTATAAGCAAAAGTTGGGTCATTATCGGAAAACCCATAAATCCAGCTGATAGTGGCGCCGACAAGCCTTGAGCCACCCCAAGGCGGTCGATAGCAACCCCGCAAAGGGATCTTCCGATCCTTGCTTATATCGCGGCGGGGTTATTCGCGATTGTCAGAATACGCTGCGCTATTCGAACCTACGGGCTGAGGTTGATTGTCCATTCCGAGGATCGGTATTAGAGGGGGAGAATTCCCCCATGTTTATTTCTTTTCCAACTATCGCCCTTATCGTTCGTGGCATTTATATTTTCTTGACGGCAATATAAATTAAATGTTTAGTTGGTGTATTTATTATTGGTTTAAATATCTCTAGTTATCGTTTCAAGAGACATGATTCTCGATAATAGAATTTTAATGTCTGAGCTAAATAACTGATCCCAATAGTGCTACACCTTCGCTGTGCCATAGCCATTCCCCGGGAAAGGAGACACGGTATCCATGAAGTNCCGTTCGTCCTCCTGTTGTCGTGGCGATACGGGCTGTTTCAACCACGCATAGAAGCCACTTTGGTGAACCCCCAGGGTCTGGCACAGGGTAACGACACTGTACCGGTCGAGTCGGGAGGTTATGAACGCGTACCTTTCCTTGACTCGCTGGCAAAGTACGCGGCGGCCTCCTTTAGGATATTGCGCTCTTCGGTGACCTGGCGCAGTTCGGCTTTCAGGCGGCGTATCTCGGCTTGCAAGGCAGACTCTTCGAGCTGCTGGTCAGCGGGCTTGCCGTACTGCCTGAGNAAATGTTGCGCTCCTCGGTGACCTGGCGCAGTTCGGCTTTCAGGCGGCGGATCTCGGCTTGCAAGGCAGACTCTTCGAGCTGCTGGTCAGCAGGCTTGCCGTACTGCCTGAGCCAGGCATACAGACTGTGGCTGGATACCCCAAGGGCTCGTGCAACGTCAGTCACCGGTCGTCCGCGCTCGGTGATTTGTTTAACGGCTTCGATTTTGAATGTTTCTGGATAACGCTGACGGGTCATAACACCTCCAATAGTTGCCTCATTTTAAGGCTGTGAGGTGTCTAGGGAACTGGGGGCGATTCAAGTGCTACACCTTTGCTGTGCCATAGCCATTCCCCGGGAAAGGAGACACGGTATCCATGAAGTGTTTCACTCGGGCCAGCAGGCTGGCCATTCCTCTGCATTGATGATTGCGCGTGATGGTTTCATGTAACTTGTGCCACAGCCGTTCTATGTGATTAACCCAAGGGCTGTAAACTGGCTGGAATACCAAGCAGAACTTGGGGTTCTTCTTCAACCATCGCTCGGTCTGTTTGCTTTTGTGAATGATGTAGTTATCGAGGATCAGCGTGATGGTTTTGGCTCGTCGGTAGTGGCGACGCAGCTTTTCCAGCAGGGCGATAAACAGGGATGAGTTTTTCTTTATCCCACTGACGTAAAGTACTCTTCCGTTACCTGCATGGAGAACGCCTGCCAGGTAATGTTTCGCGTTCTGTCCCGGTGTGACAACCCGCTTTTGCTGCGCTCTGAACATCCAGTCGGCCCCTAATTTGGGATTGAGTCTATATCGACTTCATCCTCATAAAACACCGGATTATCGGCATCACAGCGGGCCAGCGCAGCGTCGACATCCGCCATTTTCTCCTGATAGGCCGGGTCTTTTATCCGCAAGGTTGGCACGGGCCTTCGCCAGACAATGCCCATACGAGGTAACCATCGGCGGAGCGTGGAGGCTGCCATATTGAGGCCTGTTAACCGATTGATTTTGATAGCCAATAGTTCGGTACACCAGCGGCTGCGCTGATAACCAAAATCTTGCGGAGAAAACTGCATGAGCAGCACCAGTAAGGTGACAATCTTGGCGACAGGTAAGACTGGGGCACGGCCAGCCGGTAAGGCTTCTAACGCACCCACACCTTCATCCCGATACCACCGAAGCCAACGGCCGATGGTCGAACGAGCAGCGCCGGTAAGGTGATGAACATCAGTGATCGTGCGTCCTTCATGTAACAGCAAGATGGCCATCAAGCGATGAGCATGCCCTTTATCACGCGTCGCATGGATGATTTTGTGAATGCGGCGCCGTTGTGGTCGTGGCAGGGGTGGTAGGATAGGCATCAACTCAGTCCTTTGGGTGTGGCTTGTTTTGTTTGGCGACTAATGGGCGTTGTTTCCCAAATCGATGCAGCTTGAATGGAACTAACTGAGAACTTGGTGATCTGATCACCACCATCCCCTTCAGGTCTGCATCATGGGCAAGTCGCTTCACCCCATCACCAACTGGCCTACATACAACAAGTCTTTGATTAACCGTGGTTCACTCACCTTCTGGGTTGATGCCGAGGCTATGAGCAACTGGTTTCACCACGACCATCATGGGCGGCGGGGGCGCAGCCAGCTTTACACTGACCAGACCATCTGTACCTTCCTGATGCTCAAGGGGATTTTCAATCTCACTCTGCGGGCCACTCAGGGACTACTCGACTCCCTGTTCGAGTTGATGAATGTGCCGTTGTGCGCACCGGACTATAGCTGTGTCAGCAAGAGAGCCCGCTCGGTGACGGTGGCTTATCGAGAGCCCCCAAAGGGACGTATTACCGACTTGGTTATCGACTCAACCGGGCTGAAGGTGTTTGGTGAAGGCGAGTGGAAGGTCAGAAAACACGGCGCTGAGAAACGGCGAATCTGGCGCAAGTTGCATCTGGCGGTAGACCCAGCCACTCACGATATCGTGGCGGCGGAAGTCTCGCTGGAAAATGTCCATGATGCCGAGGTGTTGCCGACCTTGCTCAATCCATTGCGGCGCAAGCTGGGGCGTGTTTATGCGGATGGTGCCTATGACAGCAAAGCCAGCCATCAGCTAGTCTCGCGCAAAGGGGCAACAGCAGGGCGAGATCGCGAACGTTTATTGAGCACATTTACATGATTTGACCGATGTTGCGGGTTATGATCTTATGCTCCCTTTTCGGGAGCCATTTCATATCCATCGACGCTTTCTCTGAACACTTTGCCGAACTCCAAGATCCCAGACAAACCGCNCGTTTATTGAGCACATTTACATGATTTGACCGATGTTGCGGGTTATGATCTTATGCTCCCTTTTCGGGAGCCATTTCATATCCATCGACGCTTTCTCTGAACACTTTGCCGAACTCCAAGATCCCAGACAAACCGCTAAAGTGGCCTACCCCCTGTTTGATGTTCTGTTCCTGACGCTCTGCGCCGTGATCGGCGGCGCTGAAGGATGGCAGGATATC
>NZ_MQSY01000018.1:0-69161 GCF_001921245.1 Aeromonas sp. YN13HZO-058
ATCCGAAACCAATCAACAGGTTTCGGATTTTTACACATCAGCAGGATCGGTCAATGGATCCTTAACTGATCGGCATTAACCTGTGGGTCGGCTTTTTTATTGTCACCGTTATGGGTGATACTCAGAACCAATCGGCACAAGGAACTGGTCGCCCATGGGATATCGCCTGCTGCTCTCGCTATTGCTGTTCTGCATGCCTGTTTCACTGTGGGCCAAGCCCGTTCGTCTGGCCACGCTGGAGTGGCCCCCCTACACCAGCCAGAGCCTGCCCGATGGTGGCCTCACCGGTCACATCGTCAAGCGTGCCTTTGCCGAGGCGGGACTGGAAGTGGAGTTCGACTTTTACCCCTGGCAACGAGCGGTGCGGCTGGCCGCCGATCCGACCCAGCCCTACAGCGGCTATTTTCCCGAGTACCTCTCCGACACCCTGCCCACCCTGTGGCGCAGCTCCCCCAGCGTGGGCGACAGTGTGCTGGGCATGGCGCAGCGGGCCGGGGCGCCTATCCTCTGGCAGCAGCTCGAGGATCTCGCCCCCTACCGGATCGGCGTGGTGGAGGGGTACGTCAATACCCGAGAGTTCGATACCCTGATGGTGAACAAGCGCCTTAATACGTTTGCCGTCGATGAAGATCTGCTCAATCTGCGCAAACTGCAGCGCAACCGGCTCGATCTGGCTGTCATCGACCGGGATGTCTTTCACTGGCTGATCAATCACGACCGCCAGCTGCAAGTGGCCGGGTTGCAGTTTCACCCGCGGATCCTCGAGCACAAGAGCCTGCACATCATGTTTCACCCCGACCAGCAGGCACTGCAACAACGGGTGGCTCAGGCCATTGCAAGACTCGATATTGTGCAGCTGAGCGAGGATTATCAGCGCCGCTATCTGCAGCCACCACCCGCCCCCTGACAGTCAGACTCGTAGAACCCCCAACTTGGCGGGAAATATCATCCGAACCCGCGCTTTTAGCACCTATTCTCCGGTGATCCAGACCTTTTCTGACGCCTCCCTTGCAGCCTTATTTGCCGTCATGACGCCCTCTGTGGCGACCTGACGGGTGAGTCCAGAGTGATACCATACCCTTGAAGAAGTGATGCTTTTATCAGCACGTGGTTTTTAAGTGGTTTAATCTAAAATTCATCGAGTTATTGAAGTAACTCAATTTTTTCACTTTTGCAGGGGAGCAGAATAGCAACTAACCCTTTTGGGCTAAATAAAACAGACAACGACAATTCATGGTTCAGGCTACCCGCGGCAATATGGGTTGAATCACACGAGGTAACGGAATGATCTTGATGGAATTTTTAGTGGTACTCGGCTGCTTGCTGCTGGGTACCCGCTTTGGGGGCATGGGACTCGGTCTCATCAGTGGTATCGGTCTCTTCCTGCTGACCTTCGTCTTCGGCCTGGTGCCGGGCGAACCGCCGGTGCAGGTGATGCTGACCATTCTGGCGGTGATCGGCTGTGCCGCCACCCTGCAGACTGCCGGTGGCCTCAACCTGATGATGCAAGTGGCCGAGCGTCTGCTGCGCCGTCACCCGCAATACATCACTATCCTGGCGCCGCTGACGACCTGGACCCTCACCTTCCTGTGCGGTACCGGCCACGTGGTCTACACCATGTTCCCCATCATCGCTGACATCGCGCTGCAGAAGAACATCCGCCCCGAGCGCCCGATGGCCGTCGCCTCCGTTGCCTCCCAGATGGCGATCTGTGCCTCCCCGGTCTCCGTTGCCGTGGTCTCCATGGTCTCCATTCTGGCTGCCGGTCACGGCATCGGTCAGGCTTACGGCCTGCTCGACATCCTGATGGTCGCCATCCCCTCCTCCCTGACCGGTGTGGTCATGGCAGCCCTGTGGAGCCTGCGTCGCGGCAAGGATCTGGACAAGGACGAAGAGTTCCAGGCCAAGATCAAGGATCCGGAGCAACGCGCCTTCATCTACGGCGGCGGTGAAACCCTGCTCAACACCAAGTTCCCGAAAGAGGCCTACTGGTCTACCTGGATCTTCTTCGCCGCCATCGCCGCCGTGGTATTGCTCGGTGCCAACGAAGGTCTGCGTCCGGTGTTCACCATCAAGGACAAGACCGGCCCGCTCTCCATGAACCTGGTGATCCAGATGATGATGCTGATCGCCGGTGCCATCATCCTGATGCGCTGCAAGGTCAAGCCGGGTGATATCTCCAACGGTGCCGTCTTCAAGGCCGGCATGGTCGCCATCTTCTCCGTGTTCGGGGTTGCATGGATGAGTGAGACCTTCTTCCAGGCTCACATGCCGCTGCTCAAAGAGACCCTGGCCCACGTAGTACAGGCCCAGCCCTGGACCTATGCCCTGGTGCTGTTCCTCATCTCCAAGCTGGTGAACAGCCAGGCCGCCGCCCTGACCGCCATCGCCCCCATGGGTCTGGCACTGGGCGTTGAGCCGAAACTGCTGATCGCCTTCCTGCCGGCCAGCTACGGCTACTTCGTGCTGCCGACCTACCCGAGCGATCTGGCCTGTATCGGTTTCGACCGCTCCGGCACCACCCGCATCGGCAAGTTCATCATCAACCACAGCTTCATCATTCCGGGGCTGATCGGGGTGAGCAGCGCCAGTGCCGTGGGTTACCTGCTGACCACCATTTTGCTGTAATCGCAGCGGCGTTTATCACGTCACCGCTCAACGGGCCCCATCGCGGGCCCGTTGCTTTTTTGCGTTCCGATTGACCCATCCGCTTTACCTGCGCCCCCGCCGCTGGGTAGCATGTCCCCCTCGTTCACCACCGGAATCCCCCCATGTCTCGCGTCATCCTGCTCTGGAGCGGTGGCAAAGATGCCATGCTGGCGCTCTGTCATGCCCGCGCTGCGGGCCATCAGGTGGTGGCACTGGCCACCTTTGCCCCGCCTGCGCCCCGCTTTCTCGCCCACCCATTACCGCTGGTACGTCGTCAGGCGGCGGCCCTCGGGCTGCCCCATCTGCTGGTCACCATAGAAGCGCCGTTCGAGCAGAGCTATGAGACGGCGCTAAGCCGCTTGCAGCAGGAGTGGGTTCTGGATGGGGTGGTGACCGGCGATATCGACAGCGTGGGAGGCGCGCCAAACTGGATCCGCGAACGCTGCCGCCCGCTCGGGCTCACCGTCCATACCCCGCTCTGGCAGCAATCTCGCCAAGCCTTGCTGGCGGATATGCTGGCACGCGGCATTGTCGCCCACCTCTCCTGCGTCGATACCCGGGTGCTGGCCCCCGAGTGGGCCGGACGTATTCTGGATGCCACCACCCTCAGCGAGCTGCAGCAACTGGCCGAGCGCGAGGGCTTCGATGCCTGCGGCGAGCAAGGGGAATATCACACCATGGTGACCGACGGCCCGGGCTTTGCCGCCCCGCTGCGCCTCGATGACTGGCGGGTGGCGCGGCAGGATCATCTGGCCTATCTGGCCGAGCCGCAGGGGTAACGGCGCCAAACTATCTGGCCCGCTCACTCAACGCGCGAAAAATCGGGATAAAAAAACGGGAGGCAACAGCCTCCCGTTTGGATTTGATCGGGCCAGTTTTAAGCGGACTATGACGACCCGGACAAGGGATAAACCGGCTTATTTCGCCAGCTTGCCCAGCACCCGCTGCAGCAGGCGGATGCGCGGCTCGATGCTGTCGAGCAGCAAGAATTCGGCCTCCGAGTGGAAACCGCCGCCCATGGGGCCGAAACCATCCAGCGACGGTACGCCAGCGGCGGCGGTGAAGTTGGCATCGGAGCCACCACCGGCCTCCAGCCAGTTGAAGGTTATCCCTTCATCCGCCGCCGCGGCCTCTACCAATGCCATCACTGCTTCGGTGTCACCATTGGGGCGCATCGCTGGCTTGAAGGTCTGGCGATCCACCTCGACCCGACAGCCCACGAGGAAGGGATTGTTGGCCATAAAGGTGAGTCGGTCGTGCACCGCTGCCGCCTCTTCGTTGCTCCAGAAGCGCAAATCCACGATCGCTTCGGCAAAGTCCGGCACCACATTGACGCCGGTACCGCCCTGTACCACGCCCACGTTCATGGTGGTGCCCGTGGTCATGTTGACCTGCTCGTTGATGGCCAGCACCCAATGAGCGAGCTCTGTGATGGCAGAGACCCCTTCGGTCAGCGCCGAACCGGCGTGGGACGCCTTGCCGTGGAAGGTGATGCGGTACTTGGCATTGCCCTTGCGGGCGCTGATGAGATCGCCGTTGGGACGAGCCGCTTCGGCCACCAGCACGCAGCCGCTCTGTTTGGCTCGCTCGACCAGCCAATTCTTCGACCAGGGGGAGCCAATCTCTTCGTCGCAGTTGTAGCAGACCAGCACCTTGAGCCTGGCCAGCTGGGCCGGATCCATCTCTTTAAGGGCATACCAGATAGAGAGCAGGCCGCTCTTCATGTCCGACACGCCGGGGCCAAAGGCTTGATTGCCTTCGATTTTCAGCGGGCGCTTGGCCGCCGTCCCCTCGGGGAAGACGGTATCCATGTGGCCGCACAGCATCACGTCGTAGTGCTCGGCACCCGGCGCATTGGTGATCTCGAGGCAGGGGCCGCACTCGGCGGCGAACTGGTGACGGGTCACCTGCCAGCCGATGGCCTCATATTTCTCGGTCATGATATCGGCCACCCGAGCCACCCCGGCCGGGGTGCGGGTGCCGCAATCGAGATTGATCAGCGGGGCCAAGTCGGCCAGATAGCTCTCGAGGGAAAACGGGCTCTTTACAACTGTCATTATCTTCTCCATGCAACAATCAGCGTTGATGGCCAATCGTCAATTGCAACAATGCGACACAGTGAGAAAAAGGCGGGCAGCCATGCCACCCGCCCGACCGCTAAATTCCAAACACCACTACATAACCCATATCACTACATAAACAGCAGATAGTTGAGGGTCAACGCCGTCACCAGCGCCCCCGCCATCGGCACGCTGGTGCGCTTGACCACGGTAAAGGGCGATACCTTGGCGATGCCCGCACAGGCGATCAGCACCGCCGCGATGGGGGAGACGGTGCGGCCGATACTGGAGGCGAGCTGCATCGGCAGCAACATGGTCACCGCAGGCACGCCAAACTTGGCCGCCACCGCCGGTGCCAGGGTCGAGAAGCTGAGGAACGCCGCGTTGCCGGAGCCCATGATGACCGCCGCTACCATGATCAGCGCCACCATCACCAGCGTCATCAGACCGCTGCCGATACCGGCATTGCTGGCCGAGTGCAGCAGGGTATCGATAGCGCCGATAGCCTTGAGGGATTCGGCAAACAGCTCGGCACAGACGATCAGCGCCACCACCGGGCCAAACACCTTGCCCATGCCGTCGAGGAAGCTGGAGAGCCCGGCGAAGGCAGTACGCACCGAGCGGCTACGCAGCAGCTCGCACAGCATTCCGATAAAGACCGAGAGCAGCATGGCCACCTCCACGCTCATCTTGATGTCGCTCACCAGCAGCTTGGAGAAGGTCATCATCAGCACGAAGGGGATGACGGGCAGCAGGGCATACCAGGTGGGCGCTTGCACGCTCTCGGCGCCCTGTTCGTCCAGCTCGGCGTGATCGCCGCGATGCAGGGCCGGATCCCAGCCATCCTGGCGATCGCAGTGACGCTGCCAGAAGAAGTGCAGCACCATGGTCACCAGCAACATGGGGGCCACCAGCCAGATCTGGTAGTCGACAAAATAGCTGGTCGGATCCATGCCGGATTGACCGGCGGAGAAGATGGCGTTGGTCTGGGTCGGGCCAATTTCAAACGCCTGGGAAGTGGCGATGACGCCACAAGCGGAGGCCGGGCTGATGCCGAGGTTGCGCATCACCGGATACATAGTGACCATCAACAGCAGGCCGAGACCGGTGGCGGAGGTGACGAACAGGGAGACAAATACCGCCACCAGATAACAGATGGAGAGCATCAGGTAGCTGGACTGAATGCCCGCCACCGGTTTGACCGCCACCCGCACCAGCGCCTGAGAGGCCCCGATATGGGACATGTAGGTGGCAAAGCCCGCGACCGCCATGATGGTGAGGCCGAGCCCCGCCGCGCGGTAGGAGAAGATCCCCTTGAACACTTCGAACAGGTCGAACAGGGCGAAGCCGGTGCTCTTGTCAGCGGGGAGAATGGGGTGCAGCCCCAGCCAGTAGGCCACCGCAAAAATGGCCATGCCCGCCAGCGCCAGCACCGCCTGCGGGTTGTAATCCTTGATAATGCCGTAGACCACGGCGACCAGTACGAGCAAGACGAATAGCAGTTCCAATATTCACTCCTGATAAATTTATCGAAGAGCGAAATCTAGTGTTCTGACCACGGTTTGCCTTTGATCCCTATCAAGAAAGGTGCCGTCATCGGGATTCATCAGCATAATATGTCGGTCATGTAACAAATTTTCGTTATTTCAACTGCTAGAAAACCTTTGTCCGCCCTTATCGGGGAATTGTGTGACGCGACTCCCCTCTTTTTTGCGTTGGATCAACATATGACGGCGCCGAACTGGCGAAGATGCGCTTCGACATATAGCGACCATTTCGCGCCGGAGAGAGTTATGACAAGCCAAGCCACCGCAGGTGCCTCGACCTGCGACTACAAGCTGTGGGACATCCTCGTCGAGTCTGCAAAGGAACGCACTACCATTCGTTACTCCAAACTGGCCAAGCAGGCCGGGCTGGAGCAGTGCCAGGATGAACTGCGCACCCTGCTGCAACGCATCCGCATGTACTGCACCGAAAACAACCTGCCGATCCTCTCCGCCATCGTGGTGGACGACGTGGGCAAATACACTGGCCTCTCTTCCAGCCTGCCTGATGCCCCCTGGGAACGGGCCCGGGTCTTTGAGCATGAGTGGACCACCCTGCACTGATTGACGTGCTTGAAGATGCCGACCAAAACGCGCCCGCTGGCGCGTTTTGGCTATCTGGCGTTTACCCCCATCTCTTTTTTCCGCAATAACCGCTTTTTTCCTGCAATAACCGCGCCATCGGGCACTCCCGCTACAGTGTCCTGACCTTGATCTCAAAAGCGCCGTTCAGGTGCGACCAGTCACGAGAATCCCCTCACTCCAGACCATCAGCGTTGCCATGAGATCGCCACAATGCCAGAATCAGGCCCTTGCACTGTATTGATTCGGATTTTCGGGACGCGGCCCACGGCCAGCGCCCACAAGAGAAGGACTCCCCATGGCCATCACCCTCTATGGCATCAAGAACTGCGACACCATCAAGAAAGCCCGCAAGTGGCTGGATGAGGCCGGTATCGACTACCGCTTTCACGACCACCGCGCCGACGGCCTGAACCCGGACGATCTGGACAGCTGGCTGGCACAACTCGGCTGGGAAGCCCTGCTCAACAGTCGCGGCACCACCTTCCGCGCCCTGCCGGATGAGGCCAAACAGGGGCTCGACACCGCCAAGGCACGTGCCCTGCTGCTGGAGCACCCGGCCATGATCAAGCGCCCGCTGCTGGATCGTGACGGCGAACTGACCCTGGGCTTCAAGGCTGATCACTACCAATCCCTCTTCTCCCGTTAAGGACAACTGATGTCGGATGTCATCGCACTGGCCAAGGATCTGATCCGCCGCCCCTCCGTTACCCCCCTCGATGAAGGGTGCCAGACCCTGATGGCGGAGCGCCTCGCAAAGCTCGGGTTCGTTATCGAGCCCATGGTGTTTGAGGACACCACCAACCTCTGGGCCCGCCGTGGCAGCGAGGGGCCGCTGTTCTGCTTCGCCGGACACACCGACGTGGTACCCGCCGGGCCGTTGGACAAATGGCACACCCCGCCGTTCGAGCCGACCATCAAGGATGGCGTGCTCTATGGCCGTGGCTCCGCCGACATGAAGGGCTCGCTGGCGTCCATGGTGGTGGCGGTCGAGCGCTTCGTGGCCGAGCATCCGGATCACTCAGGGTCCATCGCCTTTCTTATCACCTCCGATGAAGAGGGGCCCTTTATCAATGGCACCACCCGGGTGATCGACACCCTGGAGGCCCGCAACGAGAAGATCCGCTGGTGCATCGTCGGCGAGCCCTCCTCTACCGCCGTGGTGGGCGATGTGGTGAAGAACGGCCGACGCGGCTCCATCACCGGCGATCTGCTGGTGCGCGGGGTGCAGGGGCATGTGGCCTATCCCCATCTGGCGGACAACCCCATTCACAACGCCGCGCCAGCGTTGGCGGAGCTCGCTGCCACCGTGTGGGATGATGGCAACGCCTACTTCCCCCCCACCAGCTTCCAGATCGCCAACATCTCGGCCGGTACCGGCGCCTCCAACGTCATTCCAGGCGAGTTGCAGGTGCAGTTCAACTTCCGCTTCAGCACCGAGCTGACCGACATGGATATCCGCGAGCGGGTCGAAGCGTTGCTGGATAAACATGGCCTTGATTATCAGCTGAGCTGGACCCTCTCCGGCCAGCCCTTCCTCACGGATACCGGCGCGCTGCTCGATGCGGCTGTGGCGGCCATCGAGGCAGTGAACGGTCAGCGACCGGCCCTGCTCACCACTGGCGGCACCTCCGACGGGCGCTTTATCGCCCCCACCGGCGCCGAGGTGATTGAGCTTGGCCCCGTCAACGCCACCATTCACAAGGTGAACGAGTGCGTGAAGGCAGATGATCTGGATCTGCTGGCGGACATGTACCAAGGGGTGCTCGAGAGATTGCTGGCATGACACAGGAACAACTGCTGGGGCTCGACGAGAGCCACCTTATTGTGGTGGGGCGCGGCCCCCATCGTCTGACTGCCGCCACTGCGGCGGCCTTCAACGATATGCAGGTGGCGGCCGCCTATGAGGGGTTCAACCTGCAGGCGGCCTCCAGCTGGCGCAGCTTCGAGCGCCAGCTCGCCATCTGGAATGGCAAGTGGCGCGGCGAGCGGCCACTGCTCGATGCCAGCAGCCAGCCCATCGATGCCCTGCAACTGAGCGAGACTGAGCGGCTGCACGCCATCCTGCGCTGGAGTGCCCTGCCGGGCACCAGTCGCCACCACTGGGGGACCGATCTCGACATCTACGACCCGGACTGCCTGCCTGCCGATACCAAACTGGCGCTGGAGCCCTGGGAGTATGAAGCCGGGGGTTGGTTTGCAGATCTCAGCGAGTGGCTCAGCGACCATATGAGCGACTTCGGCTTCTTCCTTCCTTATGCCAAACCGGTCGGGGCACAGAGCGGGGTCGCCTACGAGCCCTGGCATATCAGCTTCTCGCTGGAGTCCGACGAGCTGCGGCTCGATCCCGAGGCACTGGCGCTTTGCCTGCAACAGGCGGATATTGAAGGCAAGTCGACCATATTGGCCAACCTCGATGACATTTTGGCCCGTTATGTCACCACCTGTCCTGACGAAAGGAAAATCCCATGAATCTCTGGCTGTGGATCGGGTTGCCGCTGCTGTTCCTGCTCGGGCTGTTTCTCAATGCCATCAAAGACATGAAACGGCTGGAGAAGCAGTTGCCCAACTACAAGGACAAGATCCGCGAAGTGAAGGATGACGAGGACGACTGAATCCCGCCCCATCCCGTGGGGAGCGCCCTTGTGCTCCCCTGCTCCACTCCTGCCCGACCTCACTGGCCCCCCATTACACCCCGTCTTCTCACCCTGAGAACAACGCTCCTTTAGCTCCGCTTTCGTTCACCTTGTCGCGACCATCATATGGCGCGGGCATGAGGTGAAAAATGTAAAAAAATGCAAATTGATGCACAATCAAGCCACACAAGGGGGGCCTAACTGCATATAATGTGCCTACTTTGCACATTACCAGGAAGGAGTTCGCCCTTGGATGCCGCTACCATCAACAGTTTCTTTTTTGTCGCTGCCCTGTTGGTGGGAGCCAGCGTACTGTTGAGCGCCCTCTCTTCCCGCCTCGGTATTCCCATTCTGGTTATCTTCCTCGCCGTCGGCATGCTGGCCGGTGAGGATGGCCCCGGTGGCATTCACTTCGCCGACTACTCCATCGCCTATCTGGTGGGCAACCTGGCGCTCGCCATCATCCTGCTCGACGGCGGCATGCGCACCCGGGTCTCCTCGTTTCGGGTCGCGCTCTGGCCTGCCCTGTCGCTCGCCACGGTCGGGGTGGCCATCACCACCGGCCTGACGGGTCTGGCCGCCGCCTGGCTGTTTGACCTCAGTCTGATGCAGGGAATGCTGATCGGCGCCATCGTCGGCTCCACCGATGCGGCGGCGGTCTTCTCCCTGCTCGGCGGGCGTAGCCTCAACGAGCGGGTGAGCGCCACGCTGGAGATAGAGTCAGGCAGCAACGATCCCATGGCGGTGTTTCTCACCGTCACCCTGATTGAGGTGCTCGCCACCGCCCAGCAGGGGCTGGATGCGGGCTTCCTGCTGCTGCAACTGGTCAAGCAGTTTGGCCTTGGCGCCGGGATCGGCCTCGGCGGCGGCTGGCTGCTGTGGCGCCTCATCAATAGCGCTCGTCTGGCGCCGGGGCTCTATCCGCTGCTCACCGTCAGCGGCGGCCTGCTGATCTTCGCCCTCACCACGGCGGTCGGTGGCAGCGGCATTCTCGCCATCTATCTGACCGGTCTGTTGCTCGGTAACCTCTCCCTGCGCAGTCGCAGCACCACCTTGTCGGTGCTGGACGGTCTGACCTGGCTGAGCCAGATCGGCATGTTTCTGGTGCTGGGGCTGCTCGCCTCGCCCCACAAGCTGCTGCCCATCGCCCTGCCCGCACTGGCGCTGGCAGCCTGGATGATCCTGTTTGCTCGCCCGGTGTCGGTCTGGATCGGGCTGTTGCCGTTCAAGAACTTCGCCCCGCGCGAACGCTGGTTTATCTCCTGGGTTGGCCTGCGCGGCGCGGTGCCGATCATTCTGGCGGTGTTCCCCATGATGGCGGGGCTGCCCAACGCCCAGCTCTACTTCAACGTCGCCTTCTTCGTGGTGCTGGTCTCGCTGATTTTGCAAGGCAGCTCGCTGCCGCTGGCCTCAAAACTGGCGCGGGTGGAAGTCCCAGCGCCGCCGTCGCCTATCAACCGCTCCGGGCTCGAGATCGATCTCGACAGCCAGTGGGAGACCTTCGTCTACCAACTGGGGGAGGAGAAATGGTGCATCGGCTCACCGCTGCGGGATCTGCAGATGCCCGCCGGCACCCGGATCTGCGCCCTGTTTCGCGGCCGCGAGCTGCTCCACCCCTCGGGCAGTACCTGCCTGCAGGCCGATGACATCCTCTGCGTGATCGGTCACGAGCGTGACCTCCCCGCCCTCGGCCAGCTGTTCAGTCAAGCGCCGGAGCAGGATCTCGGCCCCCGCTTCTTCGGCGACTTCCTGCTGGAGGCGGCGGCGCGGCTGGTGGATCTCGCCCCTCTCTACGGGCTGGATGTGAGCGAGGTGGCGGATCAGACACTGGGCGATTTTATTGCCAGCCAGTTGGGCGATAATCTGGTGGTCGGTGACAACATCGAATGGCAGGGCCTGATCTGGACCGTGGCCGAAATGGACGAGAGCGTACCGAGCAAGATCGGGGTGCGCTTTCAGGAAGAGGACCCGGTCTGACCGACCGTCCCGTATCAAGTCCCCAGCAAGAAGGGAGAGAATTATGCCATATCAAAGTTTGCTGTCCGGCCCCCTGCCCCCCGCTGCCAATCTGGGGGTGATTGAAGGCTTTTTTGGCAAGGGATGGAGCTGGCAGGCCCGCGCCCGCTACGCCCAGTGGCTGCCGCGCCACGGTTACGGCTTCTATATCTACGCCCCGAAAGAAGATGGTTATCTGCGCAAGCACTGGGCCCTCCCCTGGCCCGAGCAGCAGCTGGCGGATCTCGCCGAGCTGGCGCGCCAGTGCCGCGCCAGCGGGCTCGCCTTCGGGGTGGGCTTAAGCCCCATGGGGGCTCACCACGACTACGATCGCAAGCGCCCGGCGCTGCTTGAAAAAGTGCGCCTGATCGACGAGATGCTCCAGCCAGACATTCTGGCGGTGCTGTTTGACGATATGAAGGGGGATACCCCGGACCTGGCCCGTCACCAGCTCACCATCGCCCACGATATCGCGGCTCACAGCAAGGCGACCCGCCTCATCTTCTGCCCCAGCTACTACTCGACCGATCCGGTACTGGAGAAGGTGTTCGGCGCTATGCCTCCCCGCTATCTGGAAGAACTTGGCGAGCAGCTCGACCGCCGTTTCGAAATCTTCTGGACCGGCCCCAAGGTCTGCTCGACCGAGTATCCGGCGGTACACCTCAAGCAGGTGACCGAACTGCTCGGCCGCAAGCCCTTTTTGTGGGACAACTACCCGGTCAACGATGGCAGCAAGGCGAGCAGCTACCTCCATCTGCGCGCCTTCGAGAACCGCCCCGCCGAGCTGGCGGAGTTGGTCGCGGGCCACGCGGTCAACCCGATGAAGCAGGCGGCGCTGTCGGCCCTGCCGCTCGCCACCCTGCCGATGAGCTACCGGCTCGGCAAGCAGTACGATCCCGACAAGGCGTTGCACGCCGCCCTCAACGCCACCTGCGGCCCACAGATCTCGGCGATGATCGAGGCCGACCTGCCGCTGTTTCAGGATCTGGGGCTGGCGCAGCTCACCCCCGAGCAGATTGCCGCCCTCAAGGCGCGCTACCTGCCGTTTCGGGATCAAGCCTGCGTCGACGAAATCGTGCGCTGGCTCGACGGGGAGTATGTGTTCGACCCCGACTGCCTGACCGACTAAACCGCCCCTGCGGGGGGTAGAAAGGAGGTTGTATGGATGCACACCTGCTTTACCAGAACCTGGCGGTGATCGCCGCTTTCTTGCTGGTCTATAGCCTGATTGCCGGGCGCTTCGAATCAAAACTGGTCAACGGCCCCCTGCTGTTTATGCTGGCGGGCTGGCTGCTGGGGCCGGGTGGTGTGGAGCTGATCGCCCTCTCCATCGACAGCGATGGCATCAAGCTGCTGGCTGAGCTCTCGCTGGTCATCGTGCTGTTCAACGATGCCGCCAACACCAACTGGCAGGTGTTGCTGGCCAACCGGCAACTGCCGATCCGGCTGCTGCTGATAGGCCTGCCCCTCACCCTGGTCTGTGGCGCCCTGTTTGGCCACTGGCTCTTCCCCGACCTGCCACTGCTGGAGATGGCTATCCTCTCCACCATTCTCGCCCCCACCGATGCGGCGCTCGGCAAGGCGGTGGTCAGCAACCCGGCCGTACCGGCACCGGTGCGCGAAGGGCTCAATCAGGAGAGCGGCCTAAACGACGGCATCTGTGTGCCGGTACTGCTCCTGCTGCTGGCCCTTATCGCCCCCACCGAGCAACATGCGGGCACCGCGGCGCTGGCCCTCACCCTGATGCTGGAGGAGATCGGCATTGGCCTGCTGGTCGCCTTCGTGCTGACCAGCCTCACCATCCGACTGCTGAAAATCTCCTATCTCAACGGTTGGCAACTGCCGCTCTGGCGCCAACTCACCATGCCGGGGCTGGCCCTGCTCTGCTTCGCGCTGGCCCAGAGCCTGGGTGGCAGCGGCTTTATCGCCGCCTTTGTCGGCGGCCTCTTTATCGGGCGCAGACTCGGTGAACACAAGCACGCCTATATGGACAGCTGCGAGGGGTATGGCGACCTGCTCTCCGTGGTGATCTGGATGGTGTTTGGCGCCACCCTGCTCCCCATGCTGCCGGAGCTGATGCACTGGCAATACTGGCTCTATGCCATTGCCAGTCTCACCCTGCTGCGGATGGTGCCGGTCTGGCTGAGCCTCATCGGCACCGGCCTCAAGCCAGAGCTCAAGCTCTTTATCGGCTGGTTCGGGCCACGGGGCCTTGCCAGCATCGTCTTTGCGGTGATGGTGCTGCAAAACCAGCCGGCGCTGATCGGCCAACGCCCCATCATCGCCACCGTGCTCTGCACCATCATATTGAGCGTGTTGCTCCATGGCCTGACCGCCAACCCCTGGGTCGAGCGCTTCAAACCTCGCTGAGCCAGGCTACGCCCATAAAAAATGCCACCGACGGTGGCATTTTTCTTTCGTGGTGTGGGTCACAGACGGCTCTTAACCGAGCGCCAGCCAGACCCCCACCCCCAGCATCAAAGTACCGGCGATGCGGTTCATCAGGGTGACGTTGCCGCTCTTGGCGAGGAAGTGGCGCAGAGTACGGCCACCGCTGGCATAGAGCAGCAGGCAGGAGAACTCGATAACCAGGATCAGCGCCACCAGCGCGCTGATCTGCGGCGCCATCGGTTTGTCGGCAGAGATAAATGGGGGCAGCAAGGAGATCATGAAAGCCCACCCTTTGGGGTTGGCGATGGCGGTGACAAAGCCCTGCACCGCCAGCCCCATAGCGCTGGTCTGTTGACCGGCCGAGAGATCTGCCGGAATAGCCATCTTTCCTTTGGCCTGCCACATCTGGATGCCAAGCCACACCAGATAGGCGCCCCCCACATATTTGAAGGCGGCGAAGATCCCCGGATAGTTGAGCATGATGGCGGCTACCCCGATCACCGACAGCACCGAGACCAGCCCGACACCGATCAGCTCTCCCCACATCATGTGCAGGGTTCGGCGCACACCCAGGCTCATCCCCAACGTCATCGACAGGGTCATGCACATGCCGGGGGTCACCGAGACAAAGAAAAAGGTCGGGATAAACAGAGCCAGAATGGCCGGATCGATCCAGCTGGACACAACACACCTCCATATGACGAGAGCGGAAAATCACGAAAACGGGACAGGATTGACACAACCCAGCCAGTTGTACCACATATTCGGGGGATAAAGCGCTCAATCATGCCTAAATGGCTCCTTTCTCACAAGAAAAAACCTTTTCTTCAGCACATTTCAGCAATAAAAGCCTGTGACAGCTCCTGACGTGCATGTGTAATATGTCGGCTCCTCCAATTCCGGATTAGAGCCATTTATGTCATTGAATAATCTATCAATACGCGTTCAGGTCTTGATACCTTTGCTGCTGGCCAGCCTGCTGATGATGGTGATGATCGCCATCAGCAAACAGGGTTTGGATGAAGCCATCAATGACATAGATGAGACGACCCAGAGCGTGGTCCAAAACAAGGACGATATTGCCAAACTGATCCACGCCACCTACCGGCTGCGCACCAGCGCCATCTATGGCCTCTACGATGCCAAGCTGTTTGCCGCACTGCCCGCCAACCTCAACAGCGCCGAGCAGGAGATCAACGCCATCCTCAGCCGTCTGGTGCTCCCCGGTGCCGAGCACGATAACCGTCAGGTCGCTGCCGCCCTGCAGGCCTACCTCAGCCATACCCGCAGCAACATGCTGCCGCTGCTGGCGCAAAAACATCAGGGTGGCGGCGATCCGGTCGCCTACGAGGCGGCTCGCCTCCATTTCCGCGAGCTGGGTGAACAGCTGATCAAGCAGATCGACAGCATGTCCGCCCACATCAACCAGCTGATCCAGCAAGAGCTGGCCGAAGAGCAGGCCCACTACGACGCCACCCTGCTGCGTACCCTGCTGCTCACCGCCGGTACCCTGCTGGCGGCGCTGATCTGTGGCTGGGTCCTCTCCGGGCGCATCGTCAGCCCCATCAGTCAGCTACAAGAGGTGATGCACGCCGTGGCGCAAGGGCGCTTCAACGTGCGCGCCAAAGCGGAGGGCAAAAACGAGCTGACCCGTCTGGCCAAAGATATCAACCTCACTCTGGGGCAACTTGGTAGCACCATCGAGAACCTGACCGGGATCAGCAACAGCGTCGCCTCCGCCGCCACCGAGCTGGCGGCCGTGATGACCCAGTCCGAGGCCAATGCAAAGCAGCAGCACAGCGAGATCGAACAGGTCGCCTCCGCCGTGACCGAACTCTCCAGCACCGCTGACAACGTCAACCACAATGCAGCCATCGCCGACGAGCTGGCGCGGGATGCCAATGGCCGGGTCGAACAGGGGCTCGCCCTCTTTACCGAAAGCATCGCCGCCAACAGCCGGATGGCGGGCAGTCTGGAAGATGCCGCCGCCATCGTGGCTCAGCTCAAATCCCAGTCCGAGCAGATCGGCAAGGTGATTGAAGTGATCCAGGGGATCTCCGAGCAGACCAACCTGCTGGCGCTCAATGCCGCCATCGAAGCGGCCCGTGCCGGTGAAACGGGTCGTGGCTTTGCGGTGGTGGCCGATGAGGTAAGAATGCTGGCTGCCCGTACCCAGGACTCCACCAAGGAGATCCAGGCCATCATCGAGCGGCTGCAGAGTCAGTCCCAATCCGCCAACAACGGCGTGCAGGAGACTCTGGAGATCCTCAGCCATAACCAGCGTTTGTCGGCTCAGGTGCAGGATCTGCTGAGCGGCATTACCGGTGCCGTGCGCCAGATCAACGACGCCAACGCCCAGGTCGCCACCGCCGCCGAGGAGCAGTCCTGCGTTACCGCCGACATCAACCGCAACATCACCAATATTCACGAGATCGTGAGCCAGAGCTCCGCCGGCATCAGCCAGAGTGCCAGTGCCAGCAACGAACTCTCGCAGCTCGCCGAGCAGCAACGCAAGCAACTGGCCCAATTCCAGCTGTAAGCGCACAAAGTGAAGCAGACAAAAAGGCCCGCAAGGGCCTTTCTTGTTGATGGGGCAATGGCTTTGTCTCTGTTTTAAACGCCATTTTTTGGCCGTTGGTGCCATAAGGGGCTGGGCTGCCCTGTCAAATATCGGTATGGTAGAGGCACGTTACTCCCCCTCACGTGAGCACACCATGAGCCTGAGATTCAAGAAACCCGCTTTTATCGCCCTGGGGCTCATAGCCCTCATTTCCGCCGCCTGGCTCGACTACTACCTGCCGGAGCACACCATCGCCACCATCACAGGGGTCGAGGTGAAGCGCACCGACAAGGATGGCCCTATCAGCCAGAAGAACCCGGCTGACGGCCCCACCACCGACGTCTATTACATCTACACCGAGCGCCCCGGCGAGAAGATCCGGGTGTTTCGCAATGAAGATACCGAGTGGGGCTGGCCCTTCTACTTCAAGTTCAACGCCGCCGACGTGCAGGCCAAGGCCAAATCGATGGAGTTCGAGAAGCGTCTGGCCATCATTACCTCCTACGGCTGGCGCATCAACATGTTCTCCATGTTTCCCAACGTCACCAAGATCGAGAGCACCGAACCCGATGCCTCCACCTGGAGCTTCTTCCGCTGGTTCTGGTTCGGCCTCTGGGCACTGGTGATGGGCAAAGCGGCCATTGCGACCTGGCGCTACTTCGATCGTCTTGAGGACGAGATATGAGTGAACCGAGCAAGACCCGCACCAGCTTCTACCGGCGGCTCTACGTGGCCTGGCTGATCAGCCAGGGCACTGATACGGTACCCGCCATCATGGAGGCGACCGGCATGCCGCGCCGCACCGCACAGGATACCCTGAGCGCGCTGGCCGAGCTCGATATCAGCTGCGCCTTCGAGCAGACCGAGGGGGCTCGCCACCTGCAGGGGCATTACCGTATCAGCGACTGGGGCCCCATCAATCCGGCATGGATCAAGGCCCAGCTGCCGCTTATCAAGGAGACGCTGAGCTATCCCTGAAATGACGTCGAGTCAGGTCTGCGACTGGGGAACCAATTGCAATCCGGCGTGGATCAAGGCTCAGCTACCGCTTATCAAAGAGACGCTGAGCTATCCCTGATCCGGGAACCGCTCTGCAATATCACTCTGCACTAAATAACTAGAGGGACCAGCCGACAAGGCTGGCCCCTCTATTTTCATGCCGATGGCGTGGCAGGTCGCCCTACTCGGGCATGGCCGAATCCTCCAGTTCTTCTTCCGACTCCCCTCTGGTGCAATCGATGATGGAGCGCTTGGGGTTGTTGGGATCGCGCAGCAGCAAAGGGGCGGAGCCTTCATCGTGCTGCTGCTCGTCACTAAACTCGCTGCCGTAGGCGTTGTGGGTCAACCGGCGGGCGTTGGCGATGGGGGTATCGACAAAGAGGGCATGCACTTCAAAGCTTGCGGCAGGCACAATAAAGCCGACCACCGGCAGGCCGTGCAGCTCCTCGTGCACCTTGTACCAGGCAAAGCCGTCGCTCACCTTGTAAGGGGTGTAGTTGGCCAGTTGTAGATTGGCGGCCCTGCCCGTCTCATCCACATAGAGATCGGTAAACTCGCAGGTCGCCAGCCCCTGCCACATCCGCTCAAATGGCGTCGCACAACCCGTCAGTTGCAACCCGGCCAGCAGCACCACCCCTCTCTTCCACATTCCCCGCCCCTTCTTGCAAAAATGAACCGACGATCAGTCAAACGCCCGCAGCCGCGTCACCAGCAGATCGATAAAGCCCGGACGATCCAGCCCCAACAGCACCAGCGCATTGGCTGGCTTGCCGGTCAGACCATAACGATCCACCACCGTCATGCCGCAAGTATGGGTGCCGCCAGTCTCGATATCGACCCGGCACTCGACCCCGTGGAACAGCTCGGGAGCCAGCAACCAGGCAATGGTACAGGGGTCGTGCAGCGGTGCACCAGCAAATCCCCACTTGGGATCCCGGTGGTAGATCATGAAAAAGTCGAGCAGCCCGGCGACGCACTGGGCCACCGGATTGGTGATGGCGCGCACCCGCTCGATATCCTCGTCCATCACCTGCGCCTCATGAGTCACATCGAGGCCACACATGGTGATGGGAATACCCGACTTGAACACCATATCGGCCGCTTCCGGGTCCACATAAATATTGAATTCCGCCGCCGGGGTCCAGTTGCCGGCCCCTGCGGCGCCCCCCATCAATACGATGCGGGCAATGTTTGGTTTGAGCTCCGGGTGAGCTGCCAGCAGCAGGGCGATATTGGTGAGCGGCCCGGTCGGTACCAGGGTCACCGGCTCCGCACTCTCGCGCAGGCACTTGGCCATCAATTCAAGCCCCGTCATGGCCTGCGGCGCGAAGGCGGGATCCGGCAGTTTGGGGCCATCGAGGCCCGATTCGCCGTGGACGTTGTCGGCGATGATCAGCTCGCGGGCCAGCGGTTTCGGCGCCCCGGCCGCCACCGGAATATCGTCCCGCCCCAGCAAGGTGAGGATGCGCAGGGCATTGTTGAGGGTCTTGTCCGGTGTCTGGTTGCCCGCGCTGGTGGTGACCGCCAGCACCTTAAGTTCAGGGCTGGCCAGCGCCAGAATGAGGGCAATGGCGTCGTCGTGGCCGGGATCACAATCGAGAATAACGGGCAGTGCCATGGAAAGGGTCCTTACAACATAACAGGGAGTCATACCTTAACAAGCAAGCTTCGGATGAACTCGGGAAGGGGTCACAAAACGGGGCCTTGTTGGTGACCCAGGCGGTTTACACGGCACACCGCCTCGCTCAAAGCAGCTCATTATCAAGAGGTTGCATAGCGCATCCCGTTCCGTTCCCGAAACAGCGCACCGCCCATTCGCCCGGCCGCGCCAGTTCGGGTATGATCGCCCCCCGTTTCCAGCCCGTGCGCCCTATGTCCGTTATCGTCGACACCTTTATCGCCCCGCCCTGCAGTGCCACCATCGAGATCCTGTTTAAGGATGAGCACTTGCTGCTCATTAACAAACCGAGCGGCCTGCTGAGCCTCTCGGGCAAGAACCCGCAGAACCTCGACTCGGTGCATTATCGACTGGTGCAGGATTACCCCGGCTGCACCCTGGTGCACCGCCTCGACTTCGGCACCTCAGGCATCATGGTGGTGGCCAGAAACAAGGCCATCAATGCCCTGCTGTGCCAGCAGTTCAGTCAACGGGCGGTGAGCAAGGCCTACAGCGCCCTGCTGTGCGGCCATCTCGCTGACGATGAGGGGGTGATCGATGCCCCCATTGCCAAGGATCCGGCGATTTTCCCGCTGATGAAGATCTGCGCCGCCAGCGGCAAACCCGCCCGCTCCCGCTATCGGGTGATTGAGCGGCTGGCGCAGCCGATGCAAGGCCAGACCGTGCCACTGACCCGGGTAAGGCTGGTGCCGGAGACCGGCCGCACCCATCAGCTGCGCATCCACAGCCAGCTGCTGGGCCACCCCATTCTCGGCTGCGATCTCTATGGCGGCCTGCTGTCACCTGGCTGCGAGCAAGCACCGCGGCTGATGCTGCATGCCAGCGAGCTGGATTTTGCACATCCGGTGAGCGGTGAGCCGATGCAGATCCGCTGTGCAGCGCCTTTTTAGGAGCAATCAGTAGAGGCCGTCAGTAGATGGCAATAGACGCGAGAGCGGCGGGAAGAGTGAAAGGGGTTACTGGAGAGAAAAAGGAACAAACGGCGGATAAAGATAGGGGCCGTGCTTTCGCAACGGCCCCCCCCCCCACTCTTTGTGGTGCTATCAGATCAGCTTGCGGGCAGCGCCCAGTACGATCTTGATGGCATCAGATTCGGTCTTCGCCATGGTTTCGGCGTTCGGGATTTCCTGCTGGGTACGGTTGACGATAACGCCAGCTACCATACCGGCACGCAGGCCCTGGCTGGTGCACATGGTCAGCAGGGTGGCAGATTCCATCTCATAGTTCAGCACGCCCATGGCTTGCCACTCTTTCATGGAACCCTGGAAACGGCTCACTACGCGGCCGGATACGGTGTCGTAACGCTCCTGACCCGGGTAGAAGGTATCAGAAGAAGCAGTCACACCGATGTGCAGCTTGGAGCCCATCTCTTTGGCGGTGTTGACCAGCGCGGTGGTGCAGTCGAAGTCGGCAACAGCCGGGAACTCCATCGGTGCAAAGTGCAGGCTGGCACCGTCGAGGCGCACGGAACCGGTGGTCACAATCACGTCACCCACGTTCAGGTGCGGCTGGATGGCGCCGGTGGTGCCGATACGCAGGAAGGTGTTGATACCCAGCTGGGCCAGCTCTTCTACCGCGATGGAGGTGGACGGGCCACCGATACCGGTAGAGCAGATGATCACGGCCTTGCCGTCCATCTCGCCGCGCCAGGTAGTGAATTCACGATGGCTGGCCAGGTGCACCGGGTTATCCAACAGCTCTGCGATGCGCTTGACGCGCTCGGGGTCACCGGGGACGATCGCCAGGGTGGCGCCTTGCAGATCCGCTTTCTTCAAACCCAAGTGAAATACATCAGACATAGTGGACTCCTGGTTGCCCCCTGCCAGCATGGTCAGGGCGCAAGTTAAGATGATTCTTTATGATACTTTCAAGCCTTTACCCCCCTCTTCGGGGAGGCGCCAACTATGGTCGAAAGCGCTTTCCAATTCCTTGAAGCGCCTCACACTTCCACGCATTGACAGTCACAAAGATCGCGCAAAACGTTTGCTAACCCAATGAAATAATTGACAAACGTTTTTCTGAAAAAGGGTCTCGAACAGGGAAAGTCAAGCCCGGTTCAGCGCTTAATTAACGACTCGTGATCGACCCCGTAAAGTTGTAAACAAGATGCTTTTGTATCCCTTTTGAGATGATAGCCTAGCGGCCAACTACCACTTAATGGCTAACTACAGGAAGTCCATCATGGCTACATTCAAGTTCTATATTCCCGCAATCAACCTGATGGGTGCCGGCTGTCTGCAAGAGGCCGCCGCCGATATCAAGGGTTACGGCTATCGCAAGGCACTGATCGTCACCGACAAGATCCTCAACCAGATTGGCGTGGTCGCCAAGCTCACCACCCTGCTGGCTGAACATGGCATTGAGAGCGTGGTTTTCGATGAAACCAAGCCGAACCCCACTATGACCAACGTCGAAGCGGGTCTGACCATGATCAAGGCCAACAGCTGCGACTGCGTCATTTCGCTCGGTGGCGGCTCACCCCATGACTGCGCCAAGGGCATCGCGCTGGTGGCAGCCAACGGTGGCAACATCAAGGATTACGAAGGGGTGGATCGCTCCGCCAAGCCGCAACTGCCGCTCATCGCCATCAACACCACCGCCGGCACCGCCTCCGAGATGACTCGCTTCTGCATCATCACCGACGAAGCGCGCCAGGTGAAAATGGCCATCATCGACAAACACGTTACCCCGCTGATGTCGGTCAACGACCCCGAGCTGATGCTGGCCAAGCCGGCCGGTCTCACCGCCGCCACCGGCATGGATGCCCTGACCCACGCCATCGAGGCCTATGTCTCCACCATCGCCACCCCGGTGACCGATGCCAGCGCCGTGATGGCCATCGAACTGATTGCCAAGCACCTGCGCACCGCGGTCAACCAGGGCGATGATCTGCACGCCCGCGAGCAGATGGCCTATGCCCAGTTCCTGGCCGGCATGGCCTTCAACAACGCAAGCCTCGGTTACGTGCACGCCATGGCGCACCAGCTGGGCGGTTTCTACGACCTGCCCCACGGTGTCTGCAACGCCGTGCTGCTGCCCCACGTTCAGGCTTACAACGCCCAGGTGAGCGCCGCTCGCCTGAAAGATGTCGCCCGCTACATGGGTGTGGACGTGAGCGCCATGAACGACGAGCAGGGCGCCGCCGCTGCCATTGCCGCCATCAAGCAGCTGGCGCTGGATGTGAAGATCCCGGCCGGTCTGGAGCAGCTCGGCGTCAAGGCCGATGACTTCGACACTCTGGCCAGCAACGCCCTGAAAGATGCCTGCGGCTTCACCAACCCGAAACAGGCCAGCCACGAAGAGATCGTCGCCATCTTCCGCGCAGCCATGTAATCGCTGCCTGATTGCCAGAAAGGGTCGCAGTGCGACCCTTTTTATTGGCTGATGGATCAATGGCTTTTTACTTCCGTGGAGGGAGTCGGTATGATTTGCCGAGCCAAAAAGACTGTATGGATGATCTGAACTCGATATGCGGATGAAACACCTGATTGCCGCGGCTTTGACCGCCCTCACCCTCTCCGGTTGCAGCCTGGTCTATCGCATTGATATTCCCCAGGGCAACTATGTGGAACAAAAACAGGTCGACAAACTGCGCCAGGGGATGACCCGCGAGCAGGTCAGCTATGTGCTGGGGACCCCCATGCTGCGCGACGGCTTTGACCCCAACACCTGGTACTACCTCTATGAATTCCAGCCGGGCCACGGCGACAAGGAGCGCAAAGAGCTCACCGTCACCTTCGCCAATGACAGGCTGACCACAGTGACGGGTGACTTCCCGCTGCCAGCAGCCTTCAATACCCCGCTCTGATATCCCGCAAAACCGGCCTCGCGCCGGTTTTGTTTTATCCAGCCCCGCACTATGTATCTTGCCAGGCAACACTGAGTCATCTCCCCCCATTGCAGCTGCCCGCAAATTACCTGATGCTGATGAGCAGCCACCATGGCATCAACACCATCGAATGACACAGGGAGAATCCCCATGAGCCGGATCCTGATTGCCGGAGCCAGCGGCCTGATCGGTCGCGAACTGGTGCAGCAACTGCCTGCCGAACATGAACTGACCCTGCTCTGTCGCAAGCCGGGCAAGGAGGCGCACCACTGGCTGCCGGTCAATTATGATGAGCTGGCCAGCGTCACCCTCTCCCGCCCGGTGGATATCGCCTTTTGTGCCCTCGGCACCACCCGCAAGGAGGCGGGCTCTGCCGAGGCGTTTCGCCGGGTCGATCTCGACTATGTGCTCGCCTTTGCCGAACTGGCCCGCCGCCACGGTTGCCAGCGGCTGATCGTGGTCTCGAGCATAGGAGCAAACGCATCGTCTCCGGCTCTCTATCCGCGTACCAAGGGGGAGATGGAGCAGGCCCTGCTGGCCCAATCCTGGCCACGGCTCGCCATCGTGCGGCCCGCCATGTTGCTGGGGGATCGCCAACCGCCGCGCCGCTCGGAGCAGATCTTTCAGGCTATCTATCCGCTGTTTCGGCCGCTGCTGGTGGGCAGGCTCGCCCGTTGGCGCGCCATCGAGGCCCAGCAGGTGGCCCGCGCCATGATCGCCCTCTCGACACTGCCCGCAGGGTGCGAGATTGTCGAAAATGAGCAACTGCTGGCCCTCTGAGCACAGCCTTTTCCACCGCTTTCGCATACCGTCGTTAAAACAGAAGGGCAAGCCAACCGGCTTGCCCTTCGTTTCTCTGTTGGCGTGATACACCCCAACCACCTCTTGCCACCATTGACCGCGCTCGACAGTCAGGCAACCGCCCTCAACCGCGAATATGGTCGATAAAGGCGTCGATCTGCTCGCGGGTGCAGGCGGGATTCATAAAGACGGCCTTCTCCCCGGCGATGTAGGAGTATTTGCCCCGTGCGTCGTATTCGGAGTGGGCCACCGCCTCCACCCAGTTGGTGTAGAGCCCCACCTTGCCGCGCCCCTTGAACAGGCTGCGGTGGTAGTCGGTGTTGCGCTGCAGCCGCGCCTTGTAGGCAGGATCGCTGGAGCGGGCCAGCTCGAAGGCGAACTCGGCATCCGGATCGCTCACCCACTCGGGGTTGTAGATCTTGAAGCCCACGCTTGGCCCCTGATTCTCCTGCGCCACCAGCTTGACGTTGCCGAGCTGGCTTAACCGGAAGCGGAAGTAGTTGGCATTTTGCAGGCAGTGGGCCAGCACGGTGCGATACCCCTCGACCCCCATGTAGTTGAGCGCCGCATAGGCACCGAACAGGCCGCTCGCGCCGCGGGAGCACTCGATGGTGGACTGCAGGTGGGTCTGACCCTGAATGTCTCGCTCGAAGTAGGAGAAGTTCTCCGGGTCATTCTCCATCGCCTTGAGATCATCCTGCTCCTTGATCATCACCAGACTGGAGGTGTAGGGCACATAGCCCCACTTCTGGAAGTCGACGGTGAAGGAGTCGGCATATTTCAGCTCGGCAAAGCGCGCCACGTTGCGCTCGATCCCCGCCAGGGTGGCGCTGTTGATGGCGAGCGGGTTGGCGGCAAAGTCGTAATCGAGGAAGAAGATCATCGACCAGCCGATGGCGGCATCGACGTGGATATGTGGCTTGACCGTCACCTCGAACTGCTCGCAGAGGCGATTGCGCAGCTCGAACACCGGCTTGACCTGATCCACCCCGAAGGTGTCGGTGGTGCCCATGGTGAGCATGATGGTGGGCACCACGTGTTTCAGGGCAAAACAGGCGGTCAGGGTGCGTTCGAGGTGGTCGAGATCGATGTCATTGTTCTCGCCGACCTGAATGCGGATGGTCTTGTTCTCGATATCGACCCCGAGCAGGGAGAGGTTGGTGATATTGGAGTAGTGACCGCCCTGGGAGTTGATAATGCGGTAATCCTGATAGTGGCCGAGCCCCTTGTGCTTGGCCTCCGGCAGGCTTTTGCGAATGCCGAGCAGGTAGCCATAGAGGTTACAGAAGGTGCCCCCCTGGGTGAAGATGCCGGTGGCACGCTCGGGATCATAACCCGCCAGCAGCGCTATCTGGCGCACCACCTTCTTCTCCAGCTCCTCGGCCACCCCGGCATATTCGGAGTAGACCAGATTGGGGTTGGCCAGAATGCCCAGCTGGGCGCCGTAGATGGCGGGATCCGCCGACATGGTGATGACGTTCTCGACGCTGGAGGGGTTCTCCCAATCCTTCGACAGGGCGGCGGCAAACAGCAGCTCGGCCATCGGCTCGCCCGGGGTGCGCATGGTGGCGGGCACCGGCATGGTCTCGCAGAGATCGGCAAGGCGGGCGCGGCCATCTGGCCAGGCGTTCAGACGGGCATCCGGGGCCAGGCCACGGGCCCGAAATTCATTGAGGGTGGCAAAGCCGGGTTCGCGAAAAACCGGCCAGAGATCGGGATTGCGCGAGAAAAAGTTGGCTTTTACGGCTGCAAACCGGTTTGAGAACTCGGGGTGGACGGCGTTGACGCTTTCGTCTTTCAGATAAACTAAGTCACTCATTTTTATACCATTAGTACAGCAAATGTGCGGCCGTTATACCCCTGTGCCAGCGGTGCCGACAGCGACAATATCTAATGGCCTACCCTACTTTTTGTCATGCATCAGCCATGACAAGGGCTGGCAAAAAGGCGCCTTTGGGGCGCCTCTTTGCATTTCGTGATCTCGTTCACATGTTGGCTGACAGAGTCCTTACTACCAGACGGCCATCAGCGCAGCGCCACCCTCAACGCAGGGAGGTCAACAGCCACAGGGCAAACTCCGCCAGCTCGACCTGTTGCTGCGGGAAGGCCGCCAGCCAGGGCTGCAGGCGCGCGGCAACCGCCTCCGACCGATAGTCGCAACCCGCCAGCTCGGCTGCCAGCAGATCGAACGGGGCGGGTTCCAGAGTATCGCTGAACAGCTGCGCCCGGGTGATAATCCCCTTCTCCACATCAAAGTGCAGCTCCACCCCGCCCCAGCCGAACCGCTCCTCCAGCAGATGGCTGAACGCCGGGGCATGGCCATAGTTCCACTCCCAGCTGCGCTGGCGGGCGAAGGTCTCGGCAAAGCCCGGCAGATCCGGCATCTGCGCCGGGGAGATATGCTCGGGTTCGACCCGCGCGCCGTAGTGGTGGAAAAACGCCTCGGCAAGCGCCTCGCTCACCTGCTGATGGTCGATCCCCGGCAGCAGCTCGCACAGGTTCGCCACCCGGCTGCGCACCGAGCTGATCCCCTTGGCGGCCAGCTTCTTGGGGTCGGGATTGAGGTAGTTGGCAAGACGCCCGAGGTCGGCGTCCAGCAGCAGGGTGCCGTGGTGAAAACCGCGATCCAGGGTCTCCCGATAGGCTGACCCCGATACCTTGCGCTCCCCGTCCGGGGTGGCCACCAGCAGATCGTTGCGACCGGAGGCAAACGCCTCGCTCCCCAACCGCTTGAGCCCGTCCAGCACGATGGCGGTGGAGATGCTCTTGTCATACTCCGGCTTGCCCGCCATGAAGGTGAAGCAGCTGTTGCCAAGGTCATGGAACACGGCGCCACCGCCACTGCTGCGGCGCGCCAGGGTCACGCCATCCTCCTCCATCCGGCGGGTATTGCACTCCTTCCACGGGTTCTGGGCCCGACCGATCACCACGGTATTGGCGTTGCGCCAGAGGAACAGCACCCGCTGGCCGGGATCCATCTGGCGGAAGATGCACTCCTCGACGGCCAGATTGAACAGGGGATCGTGAGAGTCGGAGAGAAGCAGACGCAAGCGGGACATAACAGGACCTTATCCGGAACAGGGGGCAACATGATAACACTGACGGGGCCATCACTGACCCGTTTCACCTTAACCGGCGCGCTGCAGCATGGATACATTGGCTTCACACCCGACCGCCCCATAAAAGTATCTTTTGATATAACGACACAACTTGACGTGAAACCACGAAAAAAATGCAGTCAAACCACAAAGACAACGATAAAAACGGGAAAAAATGGCTAGAATGCGACCACTTTAATTGGCCATATGGCTCTCTTCTTCGTCACATAACTCGCCAAAAAACAGTATGCGCATATCGAGTGTGATGAATGACACAAAAATGACTTTTAATGTCCCGGACACCCCATTGCAAACGCCTTCACCCCCCTTGCAGGTTACAACGAATTGCTTGAATCTAGCTTAGACACCGCCTCCCGAGAGAACGCTGTATGACGGAGAACGCCGACCCCCGCCAGCGCCCCAGCTGGTTCCTGCCGATGCTGGTCAGTCTGGTCATCGCCACCCTGACCTCTCCCCCCTTGCGAGCCGAGGAGCAGGTCATCGTGCAACTGCCCTGGCAACATCAATTCCAGTTTGCCGGTTACTACGCGGCCATCGCCAAGGGCTTCTATCAGGATGCCGGTCTACGGGTCACCCTGCGCGAGGCGAACGACCGAACCGATGTGGTCAGCGAGGTGATCTCGGGAAAGGCCCATTTTGGCATCAGCGGCAGTGACCTGCTGCTGGACCGGGCAGCTGGCCGCCCGGTGGTGGTGCTCGCCGCCCTGCTGCAACACTCGCCACTGGTGCTGCTGACGCTGGAACGGCCCGATATCCGCAACCCGGCGGATCTGGCCAACAAGCGGCTGATGCTGGAGCCAGGCTCCAACGAGCTGCTGACCTATCTGACCCGGCATAACGAGCGCCGTGACTGGGTCACCGTTCCCTATGAGAGAGGACTGCAGGCACTGCTGGCGGGCGAGGTGGATGCCATCAGCGCCTACAGCTCCACCGAACCCTTCTATCTGCAGCAAAAAGGGATCCCCTATCGGGTCTTTAGACCGCGTACCGCCGGCTTCGATTTCTACGGTGACAACCTGTTTACCTCCGAGCGGGAACTGATCACCCGACAGGATCGGGTCTACGCCTTCCAGCAGGCCAGCCTCAAGGGGTGGCGCTATGCGATGGACAACCCCGAAGAGATGATCAACCTGATCATGGAGCAGTACCCGAGCGGCGCGGGTCGTGACCAGCTGGCGTTCGAGGCCCGCGAAACCAGAGCACTGATGCAGCCGGATCTTGTCGAACCGGGTTACATGCAGCAGGAGCGCTGGCTGCAGATCGCCAAAACCTATCTGGAGGCGGGCATGCTCCAGGTGCTGCCCAACCTCGACCACTTTATCTACGACCCGGCGCAAGAGCGGCTGCGCCAGCAGCGCAAGCTGCTCGACAAGAGCGTGGCGGTGGCCATGCTCGTCACCTTTACCTTGATGACCCTGCTCGGCATCTTCTTGCACCTCTATCTGCGGCTACGTCAGGAGGCGCGGGATCGCCAGCGGCTGACCCGTGAGCTGGCCCAGAGCGAACAGCACTACCGCTTCGTGGCGGAGAACAGCGCCGATGTGATCTGGACCATGGATGCCACCAGCTTGCGCTTTCGCTATGTCAGTCCAGCCATCGCCGCCCTGAGCGGCTACGAGGCCCCCGAACTGTTTGCCATGCCGCTCAAGCAACTGCTGCCGGATGCCTCGCGGCAACTGCTGCGCGAGGAGATCTCCGCCACCCTCACCGCCTGGCAACGGGGGGAACACGACCAGACCCGCCGGGTCATCCGCACCCAGTTGCGTCACAAGCATGGCCATCTGGTGGCGACCGAGACCATCACCACGCTCCATGGCAGTGGCACGGCCCAACCCGAGGCGATCCTGGGCGTCACAAGGGATATCACCGAGCGTGCGGCGCGGGAGGCAATGATGCACCGCCTCGCCTTTTACGACCCCCTCACCGGCCTGCCCAATCGCCGCCTGCTGCAACAACGGCTCAAGGAGCTGCTGGAGCAGGAGACGCCCCGTCCGCTGGCTTTGATGTTAATCGATCTCGATCACTTCAAGCCGATCAACGACACCTTCGGCCATGAAACCGGGGATATCCTGCTCAATCTGGTGGCCGAACGAATGCGTCACTGTGTGCGGGAGCAGGATCTGGTGGCGCGGCTGGGGGGCGACGAGTTCGTCATCTTGCTGCCCGATACCGGCGATGAAGTGCTGGCGGTGGCCGACAAGCTGCACCGCCAGTTGCGCGATCCGTTCCAGCTGGAGGGGCAGGAGCTGCTTATCTCCAGCAGTATCGGGCTGGCGCTCTATCCGGAGCACGGAGAGGATGCCAAGACCCTGATGCACCAGGCCGATCAGGCCATGTATCAGGCGAAGCATCGCGGCCGTGGCCGGGTCTGCCTCTTTAGCGCAGGGCTTGATCCGGAGCAGGGCGCCCTGCTGTGGCAGCCCGGCCACGAGTGTGGTCATCCGCGCATCGATGCCGAGCATCGCCAGCTGTTCGTGCTGACCAACCGGCTGCTGGAGCGGGTCAAGGATCAACACGAACACCCGGCCCCGTTTCTGGAGAGTCTGGAGAGCCTGTTCGACATGGCCCGTCACCACTTCGCCTTTGAAGAGCAGATGCTGGCGGAGATCGACTATCGGGAGCTGGCCAGCCACCGTCAGGATCACCAGCGCCTGCTCAACAAGGCGGGCCAGCTGCTGCTCGCCGCCAAAGCGGGGAAGCTGGGCAACGACGAGCTGCTCAACTTCATCATTCAGGAGCTGGTGGTCGGCCACATGAGTCAGGCGGATCGCCGCTACTTCCCCCTGTTCAGATCAGAGCGCAGCGTGCCGGTTGCGGAGGTGGTCGCCTAGTCCCCCCTGTTCAGATCAGAGCGCTGCGTGCCGGTTGCGGAGGTGGTCGCCTAGTCCCCCCCTGTTCAGGCCAGAGCGCAGCGTGCCGGTTGCGGAGGAGGTCGCCTAGTCCCCCCTGTTCAGATCAGAGCGCTGCGTGCCGATTGCGGAGGTAATCGCCTAATCACCTCGCAGGGCCACCACGGGGTCGAGACGCACAGCCCGCAGCGCAGGAGCGACCCCGGCCAGCAGACCGACCAGGGCGCTGCAACCGAGCGCCAGCAGCAGATAGAGAGGATGGAGGGTGAGCGGCAAGCCGGCCGCCAGCAGGGCAAGCAGCAGCTTGAGCCCGCCGAGCAGGGCCAGTCCCATGGCCCCGCCCAGCAGCGCCAGCACCACGGCTTCGAGCAGAAACAGCAATAGAATACGGCGCCGTGGGCAACCCAGCGCCATCAGCAAGCCCACCTCGGGGATCCGCTCCTGCTGGGCGATGCTCATGATGCTGAAGATGCCGACCGCCCCGATCAGCAACGAGATAATACCGAGCCCGCCAACCGCCAGCTTGATGATGGAGAGGATCTTGTCGAGGCTAGTCAGCATGTCCTGCTGGGAGGTGAGGGTAAAATCCTCGGCGCCGTGGCGGGCGATCAGCACCCGCCGGATCTGGGCCGAGATGTCGGCCTCCCTCTGCCCGGCGCGATAGATGACGTCGATCTCCTGCAATCCCTCCTTGTTGAACAGCGCTTGGGCGTGGGCGGCGGGCAGATAGATCATGTCGTCCAGATCAAAGCCGAGAAATTGCCCTTTGGGGGCCAGCACCCCGGCCACCCGAAAACGGCGATCACCGGCGCGCAACAGGCTCCCCGGCGCATCGCCACCGGGAAACAGCTCCGCCGCCACCTTGGAGCCCAGCACCGCATAGGCGCGGGGCATGGCACTGTCATCCGCAGGCAGAAAACGCCCCTGCACCAGCGTGAGTCGCCAACCGGAAAGCGCCGCCGGGCCGGTGCCCAGAATGGCGGTGCTGCGGGTCAGCCCGCGGCTGCGCACCTCCCCCTGCCCCTGCACCACCGGCAGTGCCGCCTCGATACCTGGCAATCTGGCGAGGGCATCGGCATCCTCCAGCAGCAGGGGACGGCTGCTGGAGAGAATACCGGGCGGGCCACCGGCGGTTTCGGTTTTGCCCGGAGTCACGGCGATCAGCCGGGTGCCAAATTGGGAGAAGCTGTCGAGCAGATAGAGCCTGAGCCCCTCGCCAATGCCAGTGAGCAGGGTCACCGAGGCGATCCCGATGGCGATGCCCAGCGCCGACAGCAGGCTGCGACTGCGCCCCGCCAGCAAGGCGCGCCACAACCAAAACAGCAGATCGGCGGCGCGCATCAGCCACCGCTCCATTGCCCGCTGCGCAGGCTACTGACCGGATCTTGCCGTGCCGCCCGGGAGGCAGGCAGCCAGCTAAAAAACAGCCCGGTCAGCAGGGCCGCCGGTATGGTGCAGAGGGTCGCGAGCAGAGGGACTGCCGCCGGAAAAGCGGGCCACACCAGCCCGGCGAGGGCAACCAAGGCATAACCCAGAGCAGTGCCAAACAGCGCACCACTGCCACTCAGCAGCAGCGCCTCCCACAAAAACAGCTGGCGGATCTGGCGACTGTCGGCCCCCAGCGCCTTGAGCAGGCCGATCTCGCCGGTGCGCTGGCGGGTACTGATCAGCGCCAGATTCATCATCATGATGCCGGAGACCAGCAGGCTGATGGCACCGATGCCGGCAACCGCCAGGGTAAGGGTCGAGAGAATGGTGGAGAAGGTGGCCAGCATGGCGTCGCGGCGCACCACTGTCACATCGAGCACCCCGTGGCGCGCCTGCATCAGCTGCTCCAGTCGCTTGACCAGCGGGGGCACCGCTTGCCCCGCCAACGGCTGGATCAGCAGCCGAAACAGCCCTTCGGTATTGAACAGCCGCATGGCGCTGCCCACCGGGATCAGCGCCGCCTCGGCCATATCCATCCCCAGATTGCTGCTCTGGCTGGTGAAGACCCCCACCACCCGAAAGCGGCGATTGTCAAAACGCAGCCACTGACCGACCGGGTTGGCCTGACCGAACAGCTCACGGGCCACCACTTCCCCGAGCAGGACGGCCGGTCGATCCTCTGCGGCATCCCCCGGCAGCCAGCGGCCGGAGAGCAGCTCCAGCCCGTGGGTATCGCGCAGCCCGTTGCTGCTGCCAAGCAGCATGGTCTGGCGCAGCCGTGCCCCCTGCTTGGCCTCGGCAAAGCCCATCACCAGCGGCACCAGCCGCACCTTGGGTTGGTGCAGGCCAAGGTAGTGCATGTCATCGAGGGTGATCTGCCGCAGGCTGTTGCCGGTGACCGGCGGTAACCCGCCGGTGGTCTCCTTGCGGCCGGGGAACATCACCAGCAGATCCTTGCCAAGGGAGCTGAACTGATCGGCCACATAACGCCTCGCCCCCTCCCCCAGCGCGGTGAGCAGCAGCACCGAGGTCACGCTCAGACTCACCGCCAGGATCAAGACCAGTGCCCGTGAACGCTGACGCAATAACGCCACGGCGGCAAAGCGGATCACATCGGGTCGCCGCATTCAGCCTCCGTCACTATGAGTGCTATCAATGCTATCGGTGCTGATACGGCCATCGTTCATCAGGATCCGCCTGCCCGCCCGTTCACCAAGGCGCGGGTCGTGGGTCACCACCACCAGCGTGATCCCCTGCTCCCGGTTGAGCCTCTCCAGCAGGGTAATCACCTCCTCCCCGGAGCGGGAGTCGAGATTGCCGGTGGGCTCGTCGGCCAGGATGAGGCGCGGTGCCATCGCCATGGCCCGGGCGATAGCTACCCGCTGACGTTGACCACCGGAGAGCTCGGCAGGGCGATGCTCGGCCCGATTCTCCAACCCCAGCTCCCCCAGCAACCGCTGGCTGCGGCGATGGCGCTCGGCGGGGGCAATCCCGCACAACATCAGCGGCAATTCGACGTTTTCACGGGCGGTGAGGCGGGAGATGAGGTGAAACGACTGGAACACGAAACCGATGCGATGGCCGCGCAGCTGTGCCAGCGCAGGTTCTGACAGGGTGGCGGTATCCTCGCCCCCCAGCCAGTAGCGCCCCTCGTCGGGCCGATCCAGCAACCCCAGTACATTGAGCAGGGTCGATTTGCCGGATCCCGAGGGGCCCATCACCGCCAGATACTCCCCCTCGGCAACCCGCAGGGAAACGCGCTCGAGGGCGGCCACTTCGCTCCCCCCCAGAGTGAAACGACGGCTGACGGCCTCGAGGCGAATGAGATCACTCATCCGTCTGCTCCGTGGCGGCGCTGAAGGGGCCCTCTCCGACAATCTGTCCGGGCTGGGCTGCCAGCCGATCACCGGCGGCGAGCCCCTCGGCCACCTCAATCCAGTTCCAGTTCTCCACGCCCCAGCGGGGCAGCACTCGCACCAGCTTATCCCCTTCCAGTCGCAACACGCTGCCATCGTCGGCCCGGCTGCTGGCCGCCACCCGCAGCACATCGGTAGCACGGGTCACTTCGACCTCAAGGTCGGCACTGTAGCCGATAAGCAGGGGGACATCGGTGGGCAGGGCGGTGAGCACCGCCTCAACCTCCACGGTGCGGGCCTGCTTTTCCAGCTCCTTCACATAGGGGGCAATGCGGGTGACGGTGGCGACAAAATCGCGCCCGGGCATGGCATCGAGCAGTACCCGGGCAGACTGCCCCACCTTGAGGCGGGCGGCATCCACCTCATCGATGGGGGCTGAGACATACAGACAGTTATCGTCGATAAGATCGATAACCGGGGGCATGGCCACTCCGGGCGGTGAAGGGGTCATGTATTCGCCCAGCTTGCTGTTGACCTCCGCCACCACACCGGCAAACGGCGCCTGCAGGCGGCGCTCGCTCAAGCGGGCCTCCACCTGGGCGACCTGCGCCTCGTCGACCCGCTCCTGCTGACGGGATGCGCGGCAGATATAGCGGCGGGTATCGGCCAGATTCTGGGCCTGTTCGGCGAGCGTGCGGGAGGTGAGGTTTTTGGCCAGCAAGGTGGCCAGCCGGTTGGCCTCCCGCTCGTAGTAGGCCGCCTCGCTACAACGCTCCTCACGCTGGGTCTTGCCAAGGACCTGCTGGGCACGGGCACGGGCAAGATCGGCACGAATATCATCACTCCAGAGGGTCAGCAGCAGATCCCCCCGGGCTACCCTATCCCCGGCCTTGACGGCGATCCGCTCCACCACGCCGCCACCGGGTAGACTGAGCCCGGCCCGCTGACACGACTTGATGGTGCCGGCCCGGGTGTTGACCACAGTGACCAGCACATCCCCGCGCCCGACCTCAGCCAGCCTGATCGGCGTCGGCTGCGGTCGCCACCACCATGCCACGGCAGCCAGCGCTACCACGGCGCCACTTCCCCACCACAACCAACCTCTCTTCATCGCGCATCCTTTCGCTAGTGACTCCCGTCATGAGCGTCGGGAGAGCAGGGCATAATAGAGCAAGGGTATCACCACCAAGGTGAGCAAGGTGGAGACCAGGATCCCGAAAATCAGGCTGATGGCCAGTCCGTTGAAGATGGGATCATCGAGGATAAACAGGGCCCCGATCATCGCCGCCAGCGCCGTCAGCATGATGGGTTTGGCCCGCACCTGCGCCGCTTCGATCACCGCCTGCTCGAATGCCACTCCGGCGCTGCGCTGCTGCTCGATAAAGTCCACCAGCAGGATGCTGTTGCGTACGATGATCCCGGCCAGGGCGATCATCCCGATCATCGAGGTGGCAGTAAACTGGGCCCCCAACAGGGCGTGGCCCGGCATCACCCCGATGAGGGTGAGCGGAATGGGAGCCATGATGATGAGCGGCACCAGATAGGAGCGGAACTGGGCCACCACCAGCAGGTAGATGAGGATCATCCCCACCCCGTAGGCGATACCCATGTCGCGGAAGGTCTCGTAGGTGATCTTCCACTCCCCGTCCCACAACAGCGCCACCTCACCCAGCTTGTCGGGCTGCTGCACGTAATACTGGGGCAGCGAGATGTCGGCACCGGCGGCGAACATGCCGTAGAGCGGGCTGTCGGTATGACCGCCCATATCGGCCACCACCATCACCATGGGCTGCATGTTCTTGTGCATGATATAGCTGGGGGCCAGCTCATCACGGCGACTCACCAGCTCGGAGACCCGGATGAGCTGGCCGTTCTGGCTGCGCACCTTGAGCGCCAGCACACCCGCCAGATCCCGCTTGTCACCGGGGGCCAGCTCGATGCGCACTGGCACCGGATACTTGGCGCCATGACCCTGTAGCCAGCTGGCATCCTGATAGCCCACGCCGCCGTTGAGGGTGTTCACCAGTACCCCGAGATCGACCCCGAGCAGGGCAGCCTTGCTGCGATCCACCACCAGTCGCCACTTGGGCTGCGGGTCGGTCAGATAGATATCCACGTCCACCAGATCCGCGGTGGCCACAAAACGGGCCTGTACGGCGCGCGACGCAGCTTCACGGGCAGCTGGCGTCGGGCCATAGATTTCAGCAACGATGGGTGACCAGACCGGCGGGCCAGGCGGCACCTCCACCACCTTTAGGTTGCCCCCTGCCGCACTGGCGATGGCCTGCAGCGGTGCCCGAACCGACTGGGCAATCTGGTGACTGCTGCGATCCCGCTCATGCTTGTCCACCAGATTGACCTGAATATCCCCCACGTTGGCGCCGCTGCGGATAAAGTAGTGGCGCACCAGGCCATTGAAGTTGATGGGGGCGGCGGTACCGGCGTAGATCTGGTAATCCTTCACCTCCTCCACCTTGGCAAGCTCCCGCCCGACCGCCAGCAGGGTACGCTCGGTCTGCTCCAGGGTCGCCCCCTCCGGCATATCGAGCACCAGCTGGAATTCCGACTTGTTGTCAAAGGGGAGCATCTTGAGCACCACCCACTGCACCACCGGCATGGCGGTGGCGGCCCCGACCAGCAGCAACACCACCAGCCAGAGCTTGCGTCTGGCCTTCTTAGCGCCATCACCGATCAGAAAAGGGGTCATCAGCCGGTGAAAGAGACCAGCCTTAGTCTCGCCGTCGGCAGCCTGCACCTCCCCCTTGAGCAAATGGCTCGCCAACCAGGGGGAGAAGATAAAGGCCACCAGCAGGGAGAGCAGCATCCCCATGCTGGCATTGATGGGGATGGGGCTCATGTAGGGGCCCATCAGGCCGCTAACAAAGGCCATCGGCAGCAGGGCCGCGATGACGGTCAGGGTCGCCAGTATGGTCGGCCCCCCCACCTCGTCCACCGCCCCCGGAATGAGATCCTTGAGCGACCCCCTGCCCAAACCGCGATGGCGGTGGATGTTCTCCACCACCACGATGGCGTCATCCACCAGAATGCCGATGGAGAAGATCAGCGCAAACAGCGACACCCTGTTGAGGGTAAAACCCCACGCCCAGCTGGCAAAAAGGGTCAGCGCCAGGGTGATGACGATGGCCACCCCCACCACCAGCGCCTCGCGCCAGCCCATGCTCACCAGCACCAGCAGCACCACCGCCGTGGTGGCAAAAATCAGCTTGCCGATGAGAGTGTTGGATTTGGTCTCGGCGGTAACGCCGTAGTCCCGGGTCACCGTCACCTCGACGCCAGTCGGAATGAGTCGATTTTTGAGGCTCTCGACCCGCGCCTCCACCCGCTTGGCCACATCGACCGCGTTCTGACCCGGCTGCTTGCCGATGGCCAGCGTCACCGCCGGATAACTGGCCTGCCCCAGCCCCATCCAGCTGCGCTTGGTCGGGGTCTCCTGACCCAGAGAGACCCTGGCCACCTCCCCCAGATAGACCGGCTTGCCGTCGTGCAGCCCCACCAACAGCTCGCGGGCCTCCTGCTCGCTTTGCAGAAACTGCCCCACCTGCACCTTGATCTCACTGTTGTCTTGCTCGATGGCCTGTGTCGGGCCCGCCTGATTGGCGGCGGCAAGTCGCTGGCTCAGCTCACCCCAGCTGATGCCGTGGGCGCTGAGGGCCGCCGGATCCGGCATCACCCGCAGCACGGCGCTCTGGCTGCCCAGAGTGTAGATATCGCGAGTACCGGGAATGCGCTTGAGTTCGGTCTCCAGCTCATGGGCGACCCGGGTCAGCTCGGGGGCGCCCAGTTGCTTGCTCCCCTCTTTGTTCCACTCTTTGCTCCATAAGGTCAAACTGACGATGGGGACATCATCGATCCCCCGGGGTTTTACCAGTGGCTGACCGACTCCGATCCCCTGTGGCAACCAGTCGCGGTTGGAGTCGAGCTGGTTGTTGAGATCGACAATGGCCTGCTCGCGGCTCACCCCCACCTTGAACACCACCACCAGCAGGGCACCATCGGGTTGGGAAAAAGAGTAGAGGGTATCAATGCCCTTTATCTGGGAGACCACCTGCTCGGCAGGAGTAGTAACGAGAGAGGCCACTTCAGCCGGAGTGGCTCCCGGGAAGGGAATGTAGACATCGGCGAAGGTGACATCGATCTGCGGCTCCTCCTCCTTGGGGGTCACCAGCACTGCAAACAGACCGAGCAACAGCCCCACCAGCGCCAGCAGCGGGGTGATGGCCGAGCCCTGAAACAGCGCAGCCAGCCGACCGGCAGGCCCCAGCCTCTCCTTGTTGCCGTTCAGCTCGCTACTCATGGGCCACCTCCTGCTGCTGCGCCCAGCCATCGGGAGCCAGCTTGTCACCGGCTTGCAGCCCGGCCAGGATCTCGCACTGCCCTTCAAAGCAATGGCCGACCCGCACCGGCGTCAGGGCCCAGCCAGCAGGCTGCTGCAGATAGACGCCGTTGAACTCCCCTTGCCGCAGCAGGGCGCGATCCGGCACCTGCAACACCTGACGTTCACCCTGTTTGAGCTGCACCTTGAGCCACATGCCGGGCAATACCCCGGCGGTTTGCGGCGGCAAGTCGAGGCGCAACCTGAAGGCGTGGCTCTGGCTGTCGGCATAGTTGAAGCGGGTCAATTTGACCGGGGTAACAGACTTGCCATCCGGCAGCAGCACCTGCACATCCGCAGGCTCACGAGCCAGCGTCAGGGCGGATTGGGGCAACTCCACCTCCACCCGCAAGGTGTCGAGGGAGAAGCCGGAGAGCAGCGGGGTACCGGGGGCCACCGTCTCCCCCAACTCCACCAACCGTTTAGTCACCACCCCGGCGTAGGGGGCCAGAATGCGGGTATAACCGTAAGCCTCGCGGGCCTGAGTGAGGGCCGCATCGGCGGCGTTCACCTCGGCGCGGGCGGCCCGGTCAGTCGCCTGGGCACTGTCGAGCTGGGCGCGAGTGATCACCCCTTTGGTAATCAGCGCCTGAAAGCGGGCGAGCTGACGCTCGGCTTCCACTTGCTGGGCCTGCGCTCGCGCCAGCCGCGCCTCGGCACCCGTGACGGCGGCAAACTGCTCTTTGCCGCTGATCTCCAGCAGCGGCTGCCCCGCCTGCACCTGATCGTTCACATCCACCAGCATACGGGAGACCCGGCCGCTGGTCTGGGCCGCCACCGTCCCCTGATTGATGGCACTGACGGTGCCATCCAGCGTCAGCCAGTCGGTCACCGGCTGTGGCGCCACTGTCAGCAAGGGCTCTGTCAGCGGGGCAATAGGCTCACCTTCTGCGGCAAGAGCCCGGGGGAATGTCATGGCCTGCGATGTCATCACCAGCAAGGTGATCCCCAGCAACCGGATCTTTTCCATCATCACTCTCCTTCCCTGGCATCATCAGTCACTGCACGGGATCAGGCGGTATGAGACTGGCGCACCTTATCCTTTTTCCGAACCAGCACCTTGGCCAACCCTCTATCAAAGAGCAAGATCCCGGCCACCATGGCCGCTATAAACAACATTATCATGGGCTGCCCGCTGGAAATGAGACTCAAGGCTGGCCCCGGGCAGATGCCCACCAATCCCCAGCCGATGCCAAACAGCGCGGCCCCGCCGATCAGGCGGCGATCCAGCCGGGGGGCAGGTACGGCGACGATGGGCTCCCCCAGCACACTCTGGCGACGGGGTTTCACCAGCAGAAAATAACCCGGCATAAAGACCAGCAGAGCCCCTCCCATCACGAAGGCGAGGCTGGGATCCCAGGCCCCGGCCAGATCGAGAAAACCGGTGACCCGGGCGGGATCCACCATGCCGGAGATGGCCATCCCCAGTCCGAACAACACACCCGCAAACAAACTTGTCAGCAACTTCATGGCAATCAGCCCCTTACAGCAGATGATGAGTGACGAAAACGGTGATAAAGCCAGCCGCCATAAAGGTCAGGGTGGCGACGATGGAGCGCAGGGAGAGCCGCCCCATGCCACAGATGCCGTGGCCGCTGGTGCAGCCATTACCAAGACGGGTACCGATGCCGACCAGCAGACCGGCCACCAGCACCACCGGCCAACCGGGCAAGGTGGTAAATGCAGGCATGCTGGCCCAACCCAGGGTCAGCGCCAGCCAGGCGCCAGCACCTAATCCCAGCAAAAACAGCACCCGCCACGGCGCCCGGTGTTGCAAGGCACCGGCCAGAATGCCGCTGATCCCGGCCACCCGGCCGTTGAACAGCATCAGGATCAGAGCCGACAGCCCTGCCAGCATGCCGCCGCCCAAAGAGAGCAGCCATTGGCTTTCCATCATCAAGATTCCTTATTTTCTGAGTGACAAAAATGGGTTTGCAGCGCCCCCAACACATCGGCGGCCGCCTCGCTCACCAGCGAGTAGTAGATCTGCTGGGAGACCTTGCGCGAACGGATCAGGCCGTAGCGCTTCAATACCGAAAGTTGCTGGGAGAAGGCCGACTGCCCGAGCTGGCTGTGGGCCAGCAGCTCCCCGACCCCCTTCTCCCCCTCCACCAGCTGGCAGAGCACCATCAGGCGTTCAGGATGAGCCAACGCCTTGAGCAGGGAGGCGGCGGCTGTCGCATGTCTGTTCATCTCGTCGAATTGGCTCATAAGCGTAAATTAGCAATTGCTGATATTTGCTCTATTGTATAAAACAACACTAAATTAGCAACATCTAAAGTATATAGGGGAAAGACCATGACAGTAGATAACGGCGTCAGAATCGTCGCGGGTTGCATGTTGCTGCTCTCGCTGATCCTTACCGCCTGGGTCCATCCGGGCTTTGTCTGGTTGAGCGCTTTTGTCGGGGTCAACCTGATCCAGAGCGCCTTCACCGGTTTCTGCCCGGCCGCAATGATCCTCAAACGGATGGGGTTCAAATAGACAGAACAGGCGTGAATAGCAGTGTCATAACCGGGTCTGATGACCCGGCTCACACGGCCGTGTAATAAAGGCAGGAGGCTGAACATGGCAACAGTAATCGTCATCGGCGCGGGTCTGGGTGGCATGTCAGCCGCTTACGAACTCAAGGCCGAGCTGGGCAAGCAGCATGAGGTTATCCTCGTCAACGACAAGCCCGACTTTGAATTCAACCCCTCAAACCCCTGGATCGCCGTCCAGTGGCGGGAGCGCAAGGAAATTTCGATCCCCATCGAACCCCATGTGAAGAAGAAGGGGATCCGCTTTATCCATGCCGCCCTGACCGAGCTGCAGCCGGCTGCGCAGCAGCTCACCCTCTCCGATGGCCAGACCCTGCGTTACGACTTTCTGGCGATCTGCACCGGCCCGGCCCTCGCCTTTGACGAGGTGGCAGGGGCTGGCCCCGAATCCGGTGGCACCACCAGCGTCTGTACCCTCTCCCACGCCGAAGAGTGCCGCCACAGTGTCAGCGCACTGGTCGACAAACCCGGCCCGGTGATTGTCGGCGCCATGCCGGGGGCCTCCTGCTTCGGCCCCGCCTACGAGTACGCGTTCATCCTCGATCGCCACCTGCGCGACAAGAAGGTGAGAAAGAATGTACCCATGACCTTTGTCACCAGCGAGCCCTATATCGGCCATCTGGGTCTCAACGGCGTGGGTGACTCCAAAGGGATGCTTGAGAGCGAATTGCGGATGCGCGACGTGCAGTGGATCTGCAATGCCCGCACCGTGGCGGCGCAAGATGGCCAGATGACGGTGGAGGAGCTGGACGATGAGGGCAACCTCAAACGCACGCACACCCTGCCCTACAAACACGCCATGATGCTGCCCGCCTTTGTCGGCATAGCGCCGCTGCGGGACATCGAGGGGCTGGTCAATCCCCGCGGCTTTGTCATCGTCGACGAACACCAGCGCAACCCCGCCTTCCCGCAGATTTACGCCGCCGGTGTCTGCATCGCCATTGCACCGCCGCACAAGACGCCGGTACCAACCGGGGTGCCCAAGACCGGCTACATGATTGAGGCGATGGTGCGCACCCTTAGCCACAACATCAAGGCGGAGCTCAGCGGCCAGCAGCCGGTGACCAAGGCGGTGTGGAATGCCATCTGTCTGGCAGACATGGGGGACACCGGTGCCGCCTTCGTCGCCATGCCGCAGATCCCGCCGCGCAACGTCGCCTGGTTCAAGAAAGGAAAGTGGGTCCATCTGGCCAAGATCGCCTTCGAGAAGTACTTCCTGCACAAGATGCAGGTGGGGGATACCGAGCCCATCTACGAGAAACTGATGCTCAAATACCTCGGCATCGACAAGACTGAATGACCCCGCAGACCCGGCCCTCGCCGGGTCTGCTTTTGGCGGCCCTGCGCGGCAAAACGGGGCTTTCGATTATGTTTCAAGATGTTGCTGCGGGCGGCGCGGGGTTTACCCTGCCTGCCGCCTCGGCTATCATTCAAGCCTCTTATCAATAGCGGAGACCATCAGTGGGCAACTCATCAAGTGACAGATGTCTGCCGACCCTTATCGTCGGCACCCCGGTCGCGAGCTAGCCGCAGATTTCCTCTGCCGCAACTCGCAACCCTGCGAGAAGCGGAAATCCACTCCCCTCTTCTCCCTTTTTACACTTGACGTCTGGCAACCAGTGGCCAACCGCCACGGTCGCCATGCCTGCATAGTTTCTGCTTCCCACAAGGAGGCTGCTATGCGTTTTATCTCAATCAAACCGGCTGCGGATCGCGCGGTCGCAACAGGTTCTGTTGCAACCCGGGCTCACCCCCTGCTGAGCAAGCTCGGCCGTGGCATGTTGCCACGCTGGCTGGGCGGCAAACAGCGTCAGCACCACTACCGGCTGCAGATCCGCTGCGAGGATCGCGCCGATATGGAGCAGGTGCTGGATCTGGTGAACCACACCCTGCAACCGGCGGGGCTGCAACCGATGCAATCGATGAAGCCGGGTCGCGGCGGCGGGCGTGAGCTGGTGCTCAACCTGCAGTGCACCCCGCCCCAGCGACGCTATCTGGTGCAGTTTGTTCATCAGGTCGGGGTGGCACATCCGGTGCGCTGGCAACTGCGCCCGCGCATCGACTGCGATCCCGAACTCAACTGACCGCACACCTGCGTTAACCACAGTGAAAGGGGCCAGCCACGCTGGCCCCCTTGTCGTGAGCAACAGCTTGCTCTGCGGCGGATCGGATAGCCGATACGCCGACCATGCTCGCACCTATGTTCGAACCTATGCTCGCGCCTATGCTCGGCTCGCATCCCGAGCGCCCGAAGGCGGGCGCTCTGTTGTTTTTCTGCTGGCCATCCGCGCAATCATCCCCTGATCCATCCGCCTCCCGGTGTTTCATCATGGATTGCGCCAAGCCAGCACTCATCAGAAGGAGTACGCCATGAAGATGTGGCAACAAATTGACATGATCTCCCTGCTCGACACCCAGGCCAGCCTGCTGCTCGCCTTTGTGCTCGGCAGTCTGGTCGGGCTGGAGCGCCAGTACCGCCAACGTACCGCGGGCCTTCGCACCAACGTGCTGGTCGCCGTGGGGGCCGCCCTGTTCGTCAGTCTGGCCCAGCGCATCTATGACCTGCATGGCGGCAACTACAACGTGGTCCATGTGGTGGCCTATATCGTCTCCGGCATCGGCTTTCTCGGCGCCGGCGTCATCATGCGCGAGTCGGGCAATATCCGCGGTATCAACACTGCCGCCACCCTCTGGGGCGTGGCAGCGGTCGGCGCCGCTTGTGGCGCCGGACTGGCCATGGAGGCAATTCTGGGCGCCCTGTTCGTGCTGGCCGCCAATACCCTGCTGCGCCCGCTGGTCAATCAGATCAACCGCCGCCCGGTGGACAATACCGACACCGAAGTGACCTACAAGGTGACGGCGCTGACCCAGCGTGAACATCAAAAAGAGGTGCTGCACTGGCTGGAAGAGATGCTGGAGCAGGCAAACTACCCCTTGAGCGAACTCGATATCGAGCCGTTCGGAGTGCGGGATCTGGAGATCTCGGCGGTGCTGCTCGCCACCTCCATCGATGGCGACGAGCTGGATGCCCTGATGCAAAAACTGGCCATCCATCCCCATATCAAGCAGGTATTCTGGCGCGCCAGCACCACGGATTGAGCTGCCAGTCAGAGGAATGGCTCCATCCACCAACAGCAAAAAGCCCCGCCAGCAATGGCGGGGCTTTTCATATGGGATGGGCGAAGCGGCGTGGCTAGCGGCGACTGCGCCAGCATACCTTGGGGGTAATCACCTGGGCAGTCTGCGCTGGGGGATTGCCCGCAATCAGCTGCTGCATCAGCTCGAAGGCGGCCCGGGCCAGCGCCGGGCAATCCTGCGCCACCGAGTCGATGCGCATGGGAATGCAGTCGAGCAGGTCGTGATCATCGAAGGTGCACAGCCGCATGCCCGTCTCCATCAGCCCCGCCTCGTTGAGGTAGCGCAGCACCCCCTCCAGCAGGGTAAAGGAGGCGGTAAAGAGCCCCCTGGGGGGCGCCCCCAGCTCGGCCACCAGCTCGGCCATCAGCTGATAGCCGGAACTCGGCTGATAGTCGCGATGGCGCACCCGGGCTGCATCTGCTTCAAAACCGGCGCGATGGAGCCCCAGCTCATACCCCGCCAGCCGGTGACGGCTGGGGGAGAGATCCAGCAGGCCGCCGAAGTAGTAGATCTCCTCGCCGCACTCGCCGGTCATGTCCCGCACCAGCTCGGCGGTGGCCTTGCAGGCATCGGAGATCACCATGGGCAGGCGCGACTCGCCGATATGGCGGTCGAGCTGCACCACCGGCAGGCGGTCGTGAATGCGGGCATAGATGTCATCGCTGTGGCCGCTGGAGGCGACAATCAGCCCATCCACCTGACGGCTGATCAGGTTGTCCACCACCCGCTGCTCGAGGGCGGGATCATCCTCGGAGCAGGCGATCAGCAGCTGGATGCCCGCCTCCCGACAGTGGGCCTCGAGAGCGCGGGCGATGCGGGCAAAACCGAAGTTGGTGAGATCGGGGATCACCAGCCCCCAGGTGTAACTGCGGGTCTCGCGCAGGGAGCGGGCATGAAAGCTCGGCAGGTAGTGACACTCATCCGCCACCGCCTGAATGCGCTTGCGGGTATCGTCGGCAATCCGGTACTCCGCACTCTTCCCGTTGAGCACCAGACTGGCGGTCGCCTTGGACACCCCCGCCAGTTCGGCGATCTGGGCAATCGTGATCCGTTTCTTCTTCTCCACCTGGCCTCCCGGCTGACTAGAACCGGGCTATTGTACTAGGCACGCCGACAGCGGCCAGTGATTGAGGCAAATTTTGCAGCCATCAGCGCCGTTACCTGATGAAAGTTGCGGCTTTTCTCCGGGGAAGTAGCGCGCCGACAGGCTGTGACGACCCTCATCGATGAAACACTCCAGACTGGAGCGATCACACAGGACGGTGATCCGCCCGCCAGCCCATGGGCTGCTGCGGGTCTCCCACGCTCCACTCTGCCAGTTCTGGCGCCGCAGGGTGATGCGCCCCGGCTGCCACACCAGCTCGGCCACGGCGCCGAACCAGAGGCTCCCCTCGCCGCAGAGATCCAGATCGAGCCAGGCCGAGTCGATGGCCAGCCCCGGAAATTCACCGAGCGTCCCCTCGAAACGGGTCTGCTCTCCCTTGAGCGCCGCAAGCTCGGCCACCGGTCGCTGACAGAGCCACTCATCCTGCCAGAACAGCTCCCGCGGGCAGCTCATCTGGTGGATCCAGCCATAGGGGATAGTGGGCTGGCTCATCTCGTTCTCCTCCGGCAGACCCAGCCAGCCAAACAGCAAGCGCCGACCCTGGCTATCCAGAGTGGTCTGGGGGGCATAGAACTCGAAGCCCCGGTCCAGCTCGTGGAAAGCCCCGTGATCGAAGCGCTCGCCGTCGAAGTTGCCCGAAAGCCAGCCGCACTGGTAGAGGTTGCGATAATCCTCCCCTTGGGGCGCTATGCCTTGGGGGCAGCTGATCAGCACATGGCGCTCCCCCAGCGGGAAGAGATCCGGGCACTCCCACATATAGCCAAACGCCCCCAGCCCCCCGCGCCCGCTGCCAGCGATGGGGCCTACCGGCTGCCAACTTTGCAGGGTGTCGCCGCGATAGAGCAGCACTTCGCCCTTGTCATCCAGGGTGCGTGCTCCCAGCACCATCAGCCACTGCTGGCCGTCGTGCCACACCTTGGGGTCGCGCACATGGCCGCTGTAGCCTTGCGGCAGATCCAGCACGGGGCCAAGCTTGGCAAAACAACCCTCACCGTCGGCGCGGGCCAGACACTGATAGGCGGTGCGGCTGCCATCCGGGAATTTGACGTTGCCGGTGTAGATGAGGGTCAAGCGCCCCTGCTCATCGCTCACCGCCGAGCCGGAATAGCAGCCGTGACTCTCATAGGCCTCGGTGGGCAGAAGCGCCACCGGCTCGTGCTGCCAGTGCAGCAGATCGGTGGAAGTGACGTGCCCCCACCCCTTGTTGCGGTGCTCGCAGCCGAGCGGATTCCACTGGTAGAAGAGGTGGTAACATCCGTCGTGCTCGATAAAACCGTTGGGATCGTTGAGCAGCCCCACCGGGGCTGCCAGATGCCAGCGGGGCCGATGGGGATCAGCCGCCGCCTTGAGCTGTCCGGCCAGCAACGACCGGACAATCTGGTTGAGAAGATCGCTTTCCTTCATCACTCCACCTTGTACTTGAGCAAGCTGGAGGCGGCGAAGGCGGTGCCAAAGGCGATCACCAGCCCGATGATGTAGTGAATGAGGCTCATGGGCTGGACGATGGCCATGCCGGGAATACCGGTCAGCCCCACCGCCGTCATCCCCACCTTGGCCGCCACCACGTAGGCGCCGCCGCAGGCCCCGCCAAACAGACCGGCGAGGAAGGGTTTGATGTAGCGCAGGTTCACCCCGAAGATCGCCGCTTCGGTGATACCCAGCAGACAGGACATGGCAGCCGGCACTGTGATCGCCTTGATCTTCACATCACGGGTCTTGAAGTAGACCGCGAGGCAAGCCCCGCCCTGCGCCACGTTGGCCATAGCCCAGATGGGCAGCAGGAAATTGACGCCAATTTGCGGATTGGCCAGCAACCCAGCCTCGATGGCGTGGAAGCTGTGATGAATGCCGGTGATGACGATCAGCGAATAGGTGCCGCCAAACACCAGCCCCGCCAACCAACCCGCCTGCTCATAGAGGGCACTCAGACCGAACGAGATGCCATCCCCCAGCACCCGACCCGCCGGGCCGATAAAGAGCAGCGCCACGAAACCGGTGATGATGACGGTGAGAAACGGCGTGAGGATCAGATCCAGTGCATCCGGAATACGCTTGCGCAGCTGTTTCTCCAGATGGGACATGAACCAGACCGCCAGCAGCACCGGGAAGACGGTGCCCTGATAGCCGATCATCGCCACATCCAGCCCGAAGAAATCCATGGTCTTGAAGCCACCGGCCACGCCCCAGGCGTTGGTCAGCGCCGGGTGGGTGAGGATGCCGCCAAGGGTCGCCCCGAGGTACGGATTGCCGCCAAACTCACGCGCCGCCGTAAAGCCGATCAGAATGGGCAATATGATAAAGGCCGCCGAGCTGAACATGTCGAGCATCACAAACAGGGCGCTGTCGGCATTGACCCAACCGTAGGTGCGCACCATGCCGAGCAGCCCCATCAGCAGGCCCGAGGCGACGATGGCCGGAATGATCGGCACGAAGATGTTGGAGAGGGTTCGCGCCAGCCGCTGGGCCACGTTGAGTTTGGCCGCCGCCATGTCGGTCAGCTCCGCCTTGCTGGCGGTGCCGGTACCGGTCAGCGCCACAAACTCCGCATAGACCTTGTTGACCAAGCCGGTGCCGAAGATCACCTGGATTTGGCCCGCGTTGCTAAAGCACCCCTTGACCCCCTCCAGCTTGTCGATGGCGGCCTTGTTTACCTTGCTGTCATCGGCCAGCACCAACCGCAGCCGGGTGGCGCAGTGGGCGGCACTGACGATGTTCTCCTTGCCCCCGAGCAGGGGCACCAGATCCTTGGCTATCGCACTGATATTCATATTCTTCCTCTTATGACCCGCCACGCTGGCGGGCCCTTGTCACATGAGAGTAGGGGCTGTCGAGCCGGGCTTCTAGCCGCAGATCAACAGCCGCTTGTGCCTGATCGCAAAAATTTATCCAGTTCGCTGCGGGTCGGCAGCGCCGTCATCGCCCCCTTGGCAGTGGTGGCGAGCGCCCCGCAGCCGTGAGCCTGCGCCAGGATGGCGGGCAGCTCGGCCAGCGTTGGCAGCGACGAACGTCCGGCCAGCGCCGCCAGCAGCCCGGCGACAAAGGCATCCCCCGCCCCCGTGGTGTCGAGCGGAGTCACTTTCTGCCCCACCCACTCCAGCAGTTCGCCACCCAAACGGGCCACCACACCGGCCGCCCCCCGGGTCACCAGCACCAACGCGGGACCAGAGAGCGTCGCGAGCCCGGCGACCAGTTCATCCTCGCCGCTCAGCAGTTGCAGCTCCTCCACCGAGAGCTTGACCACATCCGCCAGCACGATGGCTTCGCGTACCAGCGGCAGCATCTCGGCCGGGTTGCCCCACACCTCGGGGCGCAGGTTGGGGTCGAAGCAGACCCGCCCGCCTGCCACCTTGATGGCCGCCATGGCCTGCAGGCAGCTGGTGCGCACCGGTTCGTTGGCGAGCGCGATGGAGCAAGTGAGCAGCCACTGACCGGCATCGAAGCGGGGCAACTCATTTGGGGTGAGGAACTGGTCGGCACTGGGGCGCACCATAAAGGTGAAGCTGCGCTCCCCCTCGTCATCCAGTGCCACCAGCACGGTAGAGGTGCGATGGTCAGGATCGAGCCGCAGCGCACCGATATCCACCCCCTCCCCGCTCAGGGTCTCGGCCATAAAGCGGCCAAACGGATCACCGCCGACCCGGCCGATAAAGGCCGCATCGCCACCCAGCCGTGCCACGCCAACTGCCACATTGGCAGGCGCGCCACCCGGACACTTGAGGTAGTGCAATGCCCCTTCCGGGATCAAGTCCACCACCGCATCCCCCATTACCCACACACGATTCGTCACCTTGCTACTCCACTGCTGCATCGGATCCACGGTCAAACCCGGACTCTGTTCTGTTGGCTGGCATTATCAGCTAAACCGTTTTAGCCAGCCAACAGATCTCGGCACCGGCTGCCATTTTTGTGATCGGGATAACGAACTAGAACCAGGTTTCCATCTGCACGCCAAAGTTCCACTCGCCACCAGCGGTGAAGTTGCTCTGGCCCATGGCATCGTCGCTGGCGTAGTTGTCGAGCTCGGAGGACCAGTCCATCCAGGTGGCAAATACCCGCAGCTCGGGGCGTTCGAAGAAACCGGCGGTCTGCGCCTTGAAGGTGGGGGCGAAGGTGAGCTTGGTGAAGTTGCCGTTCACCGCCTGCCGACCCTTGTAACCCTTGGGGTCGAGATCCATGTATTGCCAGGCTGCCTCGTAGACCAGCTCGACGTTCTGGCTCAGCACCTGCGCCACCCGGGTATTAAAGGTGAGCCAGCGGTACTCGTCCCCTTTCACGTAGCGATCCTGACTCTGCTCGGCCAGCAGGGCCGGGGCAAAACGCCAGCGGGGCCCAAGATCGGTGGCGCCAAACACGGCGACCCGCACTGCATCGGCATCCGGCAGCAGCTCGCTGTCAGAGCCCAGCCCCTTGAGCTCGGCCCCCAGCCCATGACCGTAAAGCACCGCCGCTTTGGCAAAACCGGGGTTGATACCGAAGAAGCTCTCGCCGTGGTAGGCCAGCAGGGTGTGGGCCCCCTTGTCCGCCGCCTCGCTGCCCGCCCCCTTGTCATTGATGCGGGCGTCATTGTCCTTGGCCGAGAGACCGTTCACCATCCACTGCCAGTTGCCGACGCGGTTGTTCATGGTGAGGATGTAGCTCTCGATATCGGAGAGACCGCTGGCGCTGATGTCGCCGTAATCGCGGCCATAGAGAGAGAAGTTTGCCTTCCAGCTGTCGGCCAGCTGCACGTCGTAGACGCCGCCGCCGGTACCGGCCAGGAACACCACGTCGGAGTCGAGCCAGTGGATGTCAAAGTTGTCGCGATCAAAGCGCTTGCCCGCCCACAGCACCGCATTCTTGAACGGGCCGTCGAAGCTCGCCAGATTGCCGATCTCGGCAAACACCTGACGGGTATTGAGGCTCGAATCGCTGGCGGTCCAGTCGTTGCTGGTCTCCACCCCGTCTGCCAGCATCAGCTTGTAGCGGGCCCAGCTGCCATCCTCGAAGGTCTGGGTTTTCAGCAGGTTGGCCTCCATGTAGGTGTCATCCTCGTTGCCAAGGCGGCCGACAGCCCCGCCCACCGAACCGGCGGGGGTGAGGTAGGGGCCGCCGCGCCCGCCGTTGCCATTGCTGTTGACCAACAGGCCCGAACGGGCATAGCCGTGAAACTCGAAGCCCTGGGCACCGGCGGTCTTCTCATCCACCTTCTGGCTACGGCTGTCGGCCACCTGCGCCTGCTCGCTGGCGGCGCTCGCCTTCACCTCGGCCTGATCGGCACGGATCTCTGCCGCCTCGGCTCTCGCTTCGGCCGCCTGTACCCGCGCCTCCAGCGCCGCCAGTCTGGCCTCGACACTCTCACCTGCGACACTCGCCTGCGCCGCCCATAGCGGGTTGCTCATCCCCAGTCCCAGCGCTACCGCCAGCGCCAACTTGCTCTTGAACATCATCATCTTCCTCACCTGTCATCTGTAGCCCGAACGGGCGCTGTTGTTATCGACGACGAGAGCATAGCTAAACCGCTTTAGCTAACTCAATATGACAACTAAACCGTTTCAGCAACAGTGTGAGCGGGATAACATTTGTACAGCAGGAATTGGCGGGAGTTGTGAGGAGGATCCCTCATCAGGATCCACTCAATAGGGCGGATCCTGGCTAAACGGCGGGCAAAAAAAGAGCCGGCACAAGGCCGGCTCTGTTTATTCGGGTGGCTGAAATCAGCTGGTCAGATCGTCGAAGAAGCGTTTCACCCCTTCGAAGAAGCCTTCCGATTTCGGCTTGTGGGTCTTGGCAGCGGCACCGCTGAACGACTCGTCCAGCTGGCGCAACAGCTCTTTCTGCTGTTCGGTGAGGTTGACCGGAGTCTCGATCACCACCTTGCACATCAGATCCCCCACCTGACCGGATCGCACGGACTTCACGCCCTTGCCGCGCATGCGGAACATCTTGCCGGTCTGGGTCTCCGGAGTGACCTTGAGCTTGACGCGGCCATCCAGGGTCGGCACTTCAATCTCGCCACCGAGGGCAGCAGCGGTGAAGCTGATGGGCACTTCGCAGTAGAGGTTGTTGCCATCACGCACGAAGATCTCGTGCTCTTTGACATGTACCTGTACGTAGAGATCCCCTGCCGGAGCCCCTGCTTCCCCCGCTTCCCCTTCGCCGGAGAGACGGATGCGATCGCCGGTATCGACGCCCGCCGGAATTTTCACCGACAGGGTCTTGGTGCGCTGGTAGCGACCTTCACCGTGGCACTTGCGGCACGGATCCTTGATGATCTTGCCACGACCGTGACAGTGCGGGCACGCCTGCTGCACCGCGAAGAAGCCCTGACGCATCTGCACCTGGCCGGAGCCGTGGCAGGTCGGGCAGGTCTGGGCACTGCTGCCGGTGTGGGCACCGGAGCCGTTACAGACTTCGCAGTGAACCAGGGTCGGCACCTTGATCTCCTTGGAGACCCCGCGTACCGCCTCTTCCAGCGTCAGCTCCATGGTGTAACGCAGGTCGGAGCCACGGGCCGGGCCACGACGGGCACCACCACGGCCACCGCCGAAGATGTCACCGAATACGTCACCAAACATGTCGGCGAAGTCGGCATTGCCGCCAAAGCCACCGTGGCCACCGCCACCCTGGCTCGGGTCAACACCGGCATGGCCGTACTGATCGTATCGGGCACGCAGGTTGGCATCGGTCAGGACCTCGTAGGCTTCCTTGACCTCTTTGAACTTCTCTTCGGATGCGGCATCACCCTGGTTACGGTCCGGGTGATACTTCATGGCCAGGCGCTTGTACGCCTTCTTGATCTCGCGATCGTCGGCATCTTTCGCCACACCCAGTACTTCGTAGAAATCGCGCTTCGACATACTCATCCTGTGGTTACGCAGACGGGCGTTGGTTACCCAACGCCCGTGAATTCATTGACCAAGCCGATGGGCGAAGCGGACTTCGCCCATCTGGGTAGGGCTTACTTCTTGTCGTCTTTCACTTCTTCGAACTCGGCGTCGACTACATCGTCGTCAGCCTTGGCAGAAGAGGAGGACTGACCGGCATCAGCACCGGCTGCGCCCTGGGCCTGAGCCTGCTGCTGGGCAATTTCCATCAGCTTCTGGGACGCTTCCAGCAGAGCCTGCTGTTTGGCTTCGATGGCAGCCTTGTCGTCACCCTTGAGGGCCGCTTCCAGCTCGCTTACCGCAGCTTCGATCTTGCTCTTCTCGTCGGCAGGCAGGGCTTCACCGGCTTCGGTGATTTGCTTGCGGACGGAGTGGACCAGACCATCAGCCTGGTTGCGGGCATGCACCAGCTCTTCAAACTTCTTGTCCTCGGCCGCGTTGGCTTCGGCTTCGCGTACCATGCGCTCGATCTCGTCATCAGACAGACCAGAGGAGGCCTGGATGGTGATCTTCTGCTCTTTGTTGGTCTCTTTGTCTTTCGCAGAGACGTGCAGGATACCGTTGGCATCGATGTCGAAGGTTACTTCGATCTGCGGCAGACCGCGCGGTGCCGGACGGATGCCTTCCAGGTTGAACTGGCCCAGAGACTTATTGTCGCTGGCGCGCTTGCGCTCACCCTGCAGCACGTGAATGGTCACGGCAGACTGGTTGTCTTCGGCAGTGGAGAACACCTGGGACTTCTTGGTCGGGATGGTGGTGTTCTTCTCGATCAGCGCAGTCATCACGCTACCCATGGTTTCGATACCCAGGGAGAGCGGGGTGACGTCCAGCAGCAGTACGTCGGTCTTGTCACCGGACAGTACGGCCCCCTGGATGGCAGCACCCATGGCCACGGCTTCGTCCGGGTTGACGTCTTTACGCGGCTCTTTGCCAAAGAACTCGGCAACAGTCTTCTGAACCAGTGGCATACGGGTCTGACCACCGACCAGGATCACGTCGTCGATCTCGCCAACTGCCAGACCGGAGTCTTTCAGGGCGACACGAACCGGCTCCAGAGAGTCCTTCACCATGTCTTCTACCAGGGATTCCAGCTTGGCGCGGGTCACCTTGATGTTCATGTGCTTCGGACCGGTGGCATCTGCAGTGATGTACGGCAGGTTGACGTCGGTCTGCTGGGCAGAAGAGAGCTCGATCTTGGCTTTCTCGGCGGCATCTTTCAGACGCTGCAGCGCCAGCTGGTCGTTACGCAGGTCGATGCCTTGCTCACGCTTGAACTCGTCGACCAGATAGTTGATGACGCGGTTGTCGAAGTCTTCACCACCCAGGTGGGTGTTACCGTTGGTCGCCAGTACTTCGAAGGTGGTTTCGCCTTCCACTTCGTCGATCTCGATGATGGAGATATCGAAAGTACCGCCACCCAGGTCATATACAGCAACCTTGCGCTCGCCCTTGACCTTGTTCACGCCGTAAGCGAAAGCAGCTGCAGTCGGTTCGTTGATGATGCGTTTTACATCCAGACCGGCGATGCGACCGGCATCCTTGGTCGCCTGACGCTGGGCGTCGTTGAAGTAGGCCGGAACAGTGATGACTGCTTCGGTTACCGGCTCACCCAGGTAGTCTTCGGCGGTCTTCTTCATCTTTTTCAGCACTTCGGCAGAGATCTGCGGCGGTGCCATTTTCTTGCCCTTCACTTCAACCCAAGCATCGCCGTTGTCAGCTTTGGCGATGGCGTACGGCATGATTTTCAGGTCACGCTGCACTTCTTCATCTTCAAAACGACGACCGATCAGACGCTTGATGGCGAACAGGGTGTTTTTCGGGTTGGTGATGGCCTGACGCTTGGCCGGCTGACCAACCAGGATCTCGCCATCATCGGCATAGGCAATGATGGACGGAGTAGTACGATCGCCTTCTGCGTTCTCGATCACGCGAGCAGTGTCGCCATCCAGAATAGCGACGCAGGAGTTGGTAGTACCCAGGTCAATACCGATGATTTTACCCATTTGACGAATCTCCAAATACTTTGAATAAACTGGCGAGGAACTCGCCTTAATGCGTTAACGGCTAGGTGGGGGCTGCCAATCTGGCTTTCAAGCTCCCGGCATCAAATTTTTTGTGCCGCCGCGGCCTTGTACCCTATATGGGGTCGCCAGACGCAGCTTCAAGCCCCAACCCTAAAAAACCACACCCTTTGTCATGGTTGTGCGGTCACGTTGAGCCGTGAAACCGGGCACCATGAGCGGGTGCTGCACTGCGAAACAAAAAGCCCGCCACGAGGCGGGCTCGGGTACCCACAGCCAATCAGTCGACCGCTTTGGCGATCATCACCATGGCCGGACGGATCACCCGACCGTTGAGGTCGTAGCCCTTCTGCATCACGGCAATGACGGTATTCGGGGCCACATCGGCACTCGGCACCATGCTCATCGCCTGATGGGCGTTGGGGTCAAACGGCTGGTTGAGCGGGTCGAGCGCCACCAGACCGAACTTGGCCACGCCGCTCTGCATGGATTTCAGGGTCAGCTCGACACCTTCGATCATCGGCTTGAGGGCTTCGTTCTCCTTGTCGGCCAGTTCGATGGCGCGCTCAAGGTTATCCAGCACCGGCAGCAGTTCGCCTGCGAACTTCTCCAGAGCGAATTTGTGCGCCTTCTCGACATCCAGCTCGGTACGACGGCGCAGGTTCTCCATTTCGGCGGCGGTACGCAGGGCGCGTTCACGCTCTTCCGCCGCTTTTTGGATGGCGGTTTCCAGCTGCGCTTCCAGTTCGGCAATGCGGGCCTGCTCGGCTGTCACTTCACTGTCTACATCGGTCGGCTCGACTGGCTGGACTTCCACTTGCTCCATCGCTTCAACCTTTTGCTCTTCGTGGTTCATGACATCTCCAATTCCGGGGTTACTTATGAGGGCCCTGACGTCAGGTTGAGCGACCGGACGACAACAGACCGACTATGTTGGCGCTATTATGGGGATGCATCCCCGGCTTTCAAGGGGTAAAAGGCCAATCAGGGTGGATGATCTGCCGCAAGCGGCTGTTTCTTGGCGTTGCCGCTCACCCTTTAGCCAGCTGACTCAAGGGGATAGCAGCCCCCGTCACACGGGAGAGCGTCACAAGCGGGGCAAAGCACTGTATACTGGCCCGCAATACTCATCCTAGACCCGACAGACAATGGATTCTCCGTTCAAAACCATCGCCCTGATTGGCAAACCCCACCATGAAGGGGCCAACCAGACGCTGACCGGCCTGCATCAATACCTGACCGCCCGCGGTTTTCGGGTACTGGTGGAGAGCCGGGTCGCCCAGACCCTGAGCATCCTCGATGAAAACGTGATGGACTTGGTGCAGCTCGGCCAGCAGGCCGATCTCGCCATCGTGGTCGGCGGTGACGGCAATATGCTGGGGGCGGCGCGGGTGCTGTCGCGCTTCGACGTGGCAGTGATCGGGGTCAACCGGGGCAACCTCGGCTTTCTGACCGACCTTTCGCCGCAGGATTATCTGCTGCCGCTGGAGCAGGTGCTCTCCGGTCACTACAAGAGCGAACACCGCTTCCTACTGGAGGCCTCGGTCTATCGCCACGGCGAGCGCAAGTCGAGCAATCTGGCGGTCAACGAGGCTGTGTTGCACCCGGGCAAGATCGCCCACATGATCGAGTTCGAGGTCTATATCGATGGCAGCTTTATGTATAGCCAGCGTTCGGACGGCATCATAGTGGCCACCCCGACCGGCTCAACCGCCTACTCCCTGTCAGCGGGCGGCGCCATCCTCACCCCCAAGCTCAACGCCATCACGCTGGTGCCCATGTTCCCGCATACCCTCAGCAGTCGTCCCATCGTGCTCGATGCCGACAGCGAAGTGCGGCTGCTGGTTTCGCCTGACAATCAGGACGATGCAATGCAGGTCAGCTGTGACGGCCAGGTGACGCTGGCGGTCCACCCGGGGGACGAGATCCTCATCAAGAAGAGCCACCACCAGCTTCATCTGGTGCATCCGCTCGACTACAGCTACTTCCACGTGCTGCGCAACAAGCTCGGCTGGGGCAGCAAGCTGTTTTAATCGGCGCTGACCGACAACGGCATTGCCAGAGAAGGGCGCCTGAATTGGCGTCCTTCTCTTTTCTTTCGTGGCAACATTACCCTCTGCACTCCATATCCGTACCGCGCGCCAATGGTCAGTAGCGCATTCTCATATCGACACCGCACTGGCGCACCTTTCCTGTGTTAAAAATGGCGGCGCCCTCTTTACTGTATATAAGACCAGTATATACTGGATGCATACACAGTAATGTTGACCTATACAGGATGAGACCATGCTGACCCAGCTGACCGTCAACAACTTCGCCATCGTCAAGTTTCTCGAACTCGATCTGCAACCTGGCATGACCTGCATCACAGGTGAGACCGGCGCCGGTAAATCCATCGCCATTGACGCCCTCGGTCTCTGCCTCGGAGAGCGGGCCGAAGCGGGCATGGTGCGACCCGATAGCGACAAAAGCGAGGTCAGCGCCCGCTTCCTGCTGGACAACAACCCGGCCGCCCGTGCCTGGCTCGCCACCAACGAGCTGGAAAACGAAGGTGAGTGCATCGTGCGGCGAGTCATCTCCGCCGAGGGTCGCTCCCGCAGCTATATCAACGGCGTGCCCGTCCCCCTCACCCAACTCAAGAATCTGGGCCAGCTGCTGGTCAACGTGCACGGTCAGCATGCCCACCAGATGCTGCTTAAACCCGACTACCAGCTTGCCCTGCTCGACGGCTATGCCGGTCACCATCTGCTGCTTGACGAGGTGCGTCAGCACTATCAGCAGTGGCGTCAACTGCAGAACGAATTGAACCGGCTCAAGGCCGAGCAGCAGCAGCGAGAGGCCCGCCGTCAGCTGATCGAGTATCAAGTGCAGGAGCTGGACGAATTTGCCCTGCAGCCGGGGGAGTTTGAAGAGATAGAGGAGGAGCACCAGCGTCTCGCCAACGGCACCGAGTTGATGCAGGAGTGCGGCGCCTGCCTCGATCTGCTCTATGACAACGAAGAGACCACCATCGCCGGCCTGCTGCAATCGGCCGTCGATCGGGCAGAAGGGCTGGTCAGCATGGACAACCGCCTCACCCCGGTACTGGAGATGCTGAACGAAGCCCTGATCGGGGTGCAGGAGAGCCACAGCGAACTGCGCAGCTACCTCGATCGGCTGGAGCTGGATCCCGAACGTTTCAACGAGCTGGAGGCCCGCCTCTCCAAGGCGATCAATCTGGCCCGCAAGCACCATGTCAAACCGGCAGATCTGGCCCAGTATCATCAGGAGCTGGCCTCGGATCTCGCCCGCCTCAATTCCGACGAGGAGCGGCTAGAGGGGATGGAAGATGAGCTGGCCGAGGCCCGTCAGGCGTTTGTCCAAGCCGCCGAAGCCCTGAGTCAGAGCCGTCAGCGCTATGCCCAGGAGCTGGGCGCCAAGGTGACCAGCAGCATGCATGAGCTGGCGATGCCGGATGGCCGCTTTGCCATCGAGGTACGCCCCGATGCCCAGAGCAGCCTGTCCCCGCTGGGTATCGATCGGGTGGAGTTCATGGTCACCACCAACCCGGGCCAACCGATCCAGCCGCTTGGCAAGGTGGCCTCAGGGGGTGAATTGTCGCGCATCAGCCTCGCCATCGTGGTGATCAGCGCCCGCAAGATCTCCACCCCGACCCTGATTTTCGATGAGGTGGATGTGGGGATCAGCGGCCCGACTGCCGCCGTGGTGGGTCGCCTGCTACGTCAGCTCGGCGAGTCCACTCAGGTGATGGTGGTCACTCACTTGCCTCAGGTGGCAGGCAACGGCCACCAGCATATGGTGGTGAGCAAGCATACCGATGGCAAAACCACCGAAACCCAAATGAGTGCCCTTGATGAGACTGCCCGTCTCAATGAATTGGCACGCCTGCTCGGTGGCGACCAGATCACCGACAACACCCTGGCCAACGCCCGCGAGCTGCTGCGTCGCTGACTCAGGCCATAAAGCCCATTTGCAGCGATGGCGACTGATAGAACTGACCAAATATGCTGACTGCGCTGGCACAGGCGAGAACCATTGCCTGCACAGTCAGCAATAGCCAATAGCCAATAGCCAATAGCCAATAGCCAATAGCCAATAGCCAATAGCCAATAGCCAACTGTGAGAACCGAACTCGCGTCAGGATTACCGACCCAGATCAATAAAATGGCGAGTTAGGCGAAGCTGGCAGCAACATGGGCGTGGATCCGGTTGCCTTCATGTGGCGGATTTCGCATAGTGTTGCCCCCCTTTATGGGTATCCAATTGTGAGGCTTTGTCTATGATCCACGTTTTTGGTCACAAGAATCCTGATAGCGACAGTATCTGCAGTGCGCTGGTTATCACCGACTGGCTCAATGGCCAGGGCCGTCAGGCCACCCCATGGCGTCTGGGTGACCTGCGCACCGAAACCCGTTTTATTCTGGAGCAGGCTGGCGTCAGCGAACCCGAGTTGCTGACCAAAGATCTGACCGGTGAAGATGTCTGGCTGGTGGATTTCAGTGATCTGGAACAGGGCCCTGCCACACTGGCACAAGCCAATGTACTGGGTCTGGTGGATCACCACCGTCTCGGCACCCTGGTCACCCAGTCTCCGCTGGATGCCTGGATCCGTGCCGTCGGCTGCACCTGCACCATCGCCTTCGATCTGCTGAGTCAGCAAGGTACCGTGACCCGCAGCCAGGCTCGCCTGATGCTGGGAGCCATCATGAGCGACACACTCTGTCTCACCTCGCCGACCACCACCGAGCAGGATAAGATCGCTTGTGAGCGTCTGGCTCCGCTGGCCGAAGTATCACTGGCCGAGTTCGGCCAACAGCTGCTGATGGCGAAAACCGACCTGAGCGGCCTGACTCCAGCTCAACTGCTGCAGCAAGATGAGAAAGCGTTCCAGGCGGAAGGTTGCAGCTTCATCATGAGCCAGATCGAAGTGGGCAGCGAGCAGCAGCTGGCCGAGCACCTGCCAGCCCTGCAGCAGGAGATGGCCCAGCGCGTGGCGAGCGAAGGGCTCGACTTCTTCGTGCTGATGGTGACTGACCTGACGGCTGCCGCCAGCCGCATCTACTTTACTGCGCACCCGAAAGTACCGGCAGAATCCAGCTACCACCCGGGCTTTGTCAGCCGCAAGAAGCAGGGCCTGCCCTGGGTGATGGATCTGCTGGCCAAGGCCTGATCCTCACGCTCCATAATCCATGCCAAAGCCCTGCCCCTGCGCAGGGCTTTTTCATCGCCACCGCCAGCCGTACTCCCCATCCTCTTGCTAAGCATCTTGCTCACCACTGCGGTCTCTCGCTTACTCCTTTCTCGGCTTATTAACAGTTAACGTCATAACTTTGCTTACATATTTGCGGCTGTTATTTATCAGGGCTTTGCTGCAGGATAATCGCCGCGCACAACCTTTCCGTTTCCATTCAGGTGATCGATGAACATAACCCCCAAGCAGAGAACCCTGGCTATCACCATGCTGATCGCCGTGGTGCTCCTCGGCTGGCTGCTCTGGCCCAGTCAACCACCCAAGGCGATGCTGACCGCTCAGGTGACCCGCGAGGATATTGCCCAGACCGTACTGGCCAGTGGCGTGCTGCAGGCTGTTGAGCAGGTGGATGTGGGGGCCCAGGTCTCCGGTCAAGTTACCAAGCTGGCCGTCGAGGCCGGTGATCAGGTCAAACAGGGAGACCTGCTGGCCGAGATCGATCCCCTGATTGCCCAGAACAATCTCAAGACGGCCGAGGCGGAGCTCGCCAGCAACCGCGCCCAGCTCAAGATCAAGCAGGCGCAGCTGAAGCAGAACGAGCTCGCCTGGCGTCGCCAACAGCAGATGTTCAAACAGGAGGCAAGCTCCCGGGCCGATCTGGAGAGCGCCGAGGCACTGCTGGCGGTCACCCGCGCCGAACTGCAAAACAGTCAGGCCAATATCGACAGCGCCCTGATCAAGGTTGATCGGGCCAAGACCGAGCTGGGCTACACCAAGATCCTGGCGCCGATGGATGGCACCGTCATCAGCATTGTGACCCGTCAGGGCCAGACGCTGGCTGCCAGCCAGACGGTGCCGACCGTGCTCAAGCTGGCCAACCTCGAGACCATGACGGTCAAGGCGCAGATCTCCGAAGCTGATGTCACCAAGGTTAAAGCCGGCATGCCGGTCTACTTCACCCTCATTGGCGATCCGGATACCCGCTATCAGGGTACGCTTCGCGCCGTGGAGTTAGCGCCTACCAACATCAACGATCAGGCCACCACTGGCACTACCACCAGCAATGCGGCCGTCTACTACTACGCCCTGTTCGATGTGCCCAATCCCGACCATACCCTGCGAGTGGCAATGACCACCCAGGTGACCATAGTGCTCGGCGAGCGCAAGCAGGTACTCACGGTGCCGCAAACCGCCCTCGGCAAGTCGCTGGGTGACAACGAGTATGAAGTCACCGTGATCAAGGAAGATGAAACAACCGAAACCCGCACCATCAGAACCGGCATGAAAGATGAAATCCGGATTGAAGTCGTGAGCGGGCTGGCCGAAAAGGAGGAGGTACAGCTCAATCACGGCGCCCCCGCCGCCAATGATGAGATGGCGGTGATGCTATGAGTGAGCCCCTGAGCCAGCTGCCGTTGATCCAGCTGAAAGGGGTCGAGCGCCGCTACCAGAGCGGTGACAGTGAAGTCACCGTGCTCCACCCTCTTGACCTCACTATCGCGGCAGGAGAGATGATCGCCATTGTCGGCGCGTCCGGCTCCGGCAAGTCGACCCTGATGAACCTGCTGGGTTGTCTGGATAGCCCGAGCAGCGGCCAGTATCTGTTTCGCGGTCAGGACACCGCGACCATGGATGCGTTGGCGCTGGCTCGACTGCGCTGCCACCACTTCGGCTTTATCTTTCAGCGCTACCACCTGCTGCCCCATCTCGATGCCGCCGCCAACGTGGAGATCCCCGCCGTCTATGCCGGTACCAGTCGCCCGGATCGCCAGGCGCGCGCGCGTCAGCTGCTGGGCAGACTGGGGCTGGCCGATCGCAGCCACCATACCCCTGGCCAGCTCTCCGGCGGTCAACAGCAGCGGGTCAGTATCGCCCGGGCGCTGGCCAATGGCGGCGAGGTGATCCTCGCCGATGAACCGACCGGCGCACTGGATAGCCAGAGCGGCAAGGAGGTGATGGCGATCCTCAAGGAGCTGCACGCTCAGGGCCACACCATCATTCTGGTCACCCACGATATGAACGTGGCCAGTCATGCCGACCGTATCATCACTCTCAAGGATGGTCGGATTGAGCAAGATAGCGGCCCCTGCCAAACGGCCGTGTTGGCTCCAGCCACCGCCGTAAACCCTCAAAAAATCCCTCAAAAAATAGTGCCCACTCAAGGCGCCATGGGTCACGACTGGGATCGCTATCGGGAAGCGGGACGGATGGCGATCCATGCCATGCTCGCCCACCGGATGCGCACCTTCCTCACCATGCTCGGCATCATCATCGGCATCGCCGCCGTGGTGAGCGTGGTCGCCCTTGGTCAGGGGGCGCGCGCCAAGGTGATCGACCAGATCAATGCGATGGGCACCAACACCATCGAAATCTTCCCGGGCAAAGGATGGGGTGACGAGAAGATGGCCAGCATCCAGACCCTCAACAAGGGGGATCTTGATGCCCTGCTGGGGCAACCCTATCTTGCGGGTGCCAGCCCCGAGATTGGCAGCTCAGGCCAGTTACGTTATCGCAACAAGACCAACAGCGGCAGTGTGACCGGAGTCGGTAACGACTATTTCAAGGTGAAAGGGATGACGCTGGTCAGTGGTCGCTTACTGGAGTGGCAAGATATCCAGCAGCGTGCCGCCGTCGCCGTGGTGGACAAAAAGAGCATCACCAGTCTGCTTGGCAAGGATGATCCGGTCGGCAAGGTGGTACTGGTCGGCACCCTGCCGGTGCGGATTGTCGGGGTGGTCTCGCAGGAGACCGGTTTTGGCCCCACCAGCCAGTCGGTCAATATCTGGCTACCCTACAGCGCGGTGATGAGTCGCCTCATCTCGCAGCACCACTTCAGCCAGATCACCATCCGGGTCAAGGACGGGGTACAACCGGCACTGGCCGAGCAGGCGGTGATCGAGCTGATCACCAAGCGCCACGGGGTGAAGGATTTCTTCACCTTCAGCAGCGACAGCATCATCAAGTCGGTGGAAAAAACCACAGCCACCATGACCCTGATGGTCTCGGCCATCGCGGTGATCTCGCTGATCGTCGGCGGGGTGGGCGTGATGAACATCATGCTGGTGTCAGTGGTGGAGCGCACCCGCGAGATCGGCATTCGGATGGCCGTGGGCGCCCGCCAGTCGGACATCCTGCAGCAATTCCTGATTGAAGCCGTGATGGTCAGCCTGCTGGGGGGGATATTCGGTGTCGGCCTCTCTCTGGGCATTGGTGCGCTCTTTTCACTGCTGGTGGACTCCATCAAGATGCAGTTCTCGCTCTTCTCCATCCTGATGGCCTTTGGCTGCTCGTCACTCATCGGGATCCTGTTTGGTTACCTGCCGGCACGCAATGCGGCGCGGCTCGACCCTGTTGTCGCACTGGCGAGGGAATAACAATGCACAAACTCTCCTGGTTGGCGCTCTGCATGGCCCTCAGCGGCTGCAGTCAGCACAGCACCTATCAAAGACCCGATCTGGATCTCGCCCCTGCATGGCAACAGGCAGACGGCGCCCAACTGGCTGCGCAGGCGGGCCCCTGGTGGCGTGAATTTCATGATCCCCGGCTCGACAAACTGGTCGACGCGGTACTGGCCGCCAACCCGGACATGCGTGTGGCGGCCCTCAAGCTCAAAAGCGCCCGAGTGGGCGCCGAGCAGGCCGATACCAACCTCACCCCTTCGGTCAATGGCTCCATAGGCGCAACTGGCAACAAGGACCTGAAAAGTGGCAAGTCTACCAACAGCCTTGGCCCCTCGCTGAGCCTCAGTTACGAAGTGGATTTGTGGGGCAAGCTTGCCTCGGTGCGAGATCAGGCAAGTTGGGAAGCGGCGGCGAGCGAACAGGATCTCGCCAGCACCCGACTGCTGCTGATCGGCAATACCCTGGAGCAGTATTGGCAGCTCGGCTATCTCGGCTCTGCCATCGCGCTCGGAGAACAGCAGCTGGCCAACCTGACGCGCACCGAGCTGCTGACCCAGACCAAATACCAGGCTGGCGCCATCACCCGGCTCGATCTGGCGCAGGCACGCCAACAGTTGGCCGGAAAACAGGCTGAGCTGGCCTCCCTCAAGACGCAGCAGGAACAGGCTCGCAATGCCCTGCGTCTGTTGCTGGGCCGCAGCAGCGGGCCGCTGGAGTATGCACCCGCTTCCCTTGCAAAGCAGACCATTCCTGAACTTGCGGTGGGTATTCCGGCCGATGTGCTGGCGCGCCGCCCCGATGTCAAAGCGGCCGAATTGCGGCTGCGCAAGACGCTGGCAAAAGGTGACGAGATCCGTAGCAGCTTCTACCCAAGCCTCACCCTGACCGGCAGCGCCAGCACCGCATCCGATCGACTGGCGCAGGTGCTGCAAAATCCGGTCGGTACGCTGGGAGCCAGCCTCGCCCTCCCCTTCCTCGAATACAACCGTACACAGCTCACCATCGAAAGCTCCGAGCTGGATTACCAGATCGCCGAAACCGAGTTTCGCAAACAGCTCTACACCGCACTGGTGGAGGTGGAAGACAATCTGGCCGCCCGCCACTATGGCCAGCAGCGACTCGATTATCTGCAGGAACAACTGAGTTATTCCCAGGAGGCCGAGCGGCTGGCCAAGGCTCGCTTCCAGGCGGGGGCGACCGGTGTGCAGGCCTGGCTCGATGAGCAGAACCGGCTGTGGGATGCCCAGCAGAGCCTGCTAGCCCAGCAAAAAGAGCAGCTCACCACCACTGCCAAGATCTATCGCGCTCTGGGTGGCAGCGATAGCATGACGCCCCGATAATGGTTCACCCAGCTATTCCCCACTCTGCCAGCAGGGTGGGGAATGCTACCCCCATAGACCGTACCGAATTCCCTCTCCCACACTGCAGCCGAACTCCATTGCCCATCATCAAGGGACTGTACAAGGGACTGTAATAGCAGCGCAGCCAATTCCGTGCATCGACAGACTATCTCGGCAATACCTTACGGCAGTTTTCATCCAGAACGCGCCCTGCAGAGATAACGGTTAACGTATATTCCATCAGCAGAGGACTTTCTCTTGCCGAGCAGCGCCCCGTGAATCGTGAGAAGCATTCCCGAAACAGCTATCTGCACGACGCATACAAATAGCGATATTGCGCTGGTGAGCCGCACGACGAAATTAATCGCAAACAACGCGTGATATTGAGGAAAGTAACAGTGTGGTGAAACGACGGTAAAAAGGATACAAGCGAGGATGTAGATAACAGTGAGGCGGAGAGGTGGATTGGATAACCATGAGTAAAACGGCAAAAAATAATGCCGCCCAAGGGCGGCATTATTCAATCTCAGAACCTGACGAATTAGATCAGGAAATCGTTCAGGTCTTTACCCAGTGCTACCTGAGCAGCAATGGCTTTCGGCATACGGCCTTGACCGGTCCAGGTTTTTTCCTGGCCATCTTCTTCGTACTTATATTTAGCCGGACGCGGAGCACGCTTGCTCTTGGCAGCGCCAGTTGCAGCAGCCGGAGCAGCGGCAGTAGCCAGCAGCTCGCGAGGATCAATACCAGCCTGCTGCAGCATTTCGGTGAATTCATTCAGCTTACGCTGACGCTCTTCCTGTTCAGCACGCTCCTGTTCAACAGAATCGGCGCGCTCTTGGTAAACCAGGTCAAACTTCTCTTTAGCTTCCAGCAGTTGCTCAAACGGCAGCTCACGAATAGCGGCACGCAGACTGCGAATGTTCAGCAGAACTTTCAGAAACTCGTTCATTATTTCCTCACAAAAAGTCGGTTACAGGGATACCGTTTCAGAATAGCATGGACAATTCCCGACAACATACAGTTTTTCTATATTAGCGTTCTTTTTTTCTTAATTTTCACCAGCAAGATCGAATGCCGGTCACTATCAATAACAAACAAGCTCGAATGCCGAACATTTGGGTAGTGAGGCGATTACCGTCTTGTGTTCAAGAAAAGGCGGTATTTCAAGACTCATTAATTTCCAGTTCAGTATCCAATAGACTAACTCTGAGATCCGCTATATAAACCTTGATCGCACACCTCTACCATACGTTCAACATCATGTGACAAGCCAGTGCCTATCCGTTTAGCAATAAGCAAGCCTAGATCCCGTCCCGTTCGCCCGATGACGATGGGCATGTCCCAATTAACCATCAATGCATGCAACATTACCAATAAAATCACATGTTAATCAATATGTTAAGAACTCTGTGTTACATTTCAATGCATGCGTCCGTTTGGCAGATGTATACACCAGAAAACAGACTGTTCAGATGCTGGTCATCCAGAAAGCACGCAATAAAAAAGCCAGCCATTGTTAATGGGCTGGCTTTCTGCGTAGCCAAATAGCACTATTTATTTTTGGTTATATTTTTGTCTGATTGATCAACACCGGTAATCACTGCCTGTGAAGCAGCCCCCGTTAAAAGGGGCTCGGTTGGATAGAGCTTAAGTGCTTCTGTTCGCATCGCATTGGCTTCCTCCGCACGACCCAATGCATTAAGCGCGATCACCATATTGGCGTATATGTTGGCACGTGGTGTATGCCGTACGAATGCCTGCCCCCACTCCAGATAAGCTTCCAGTTCAGCCTTGTTACTTGTCTGTAAGCCCACCATCAGACGAACCGAGTTCACATCAAACTCAACTCGAGTCAACCAAGCCATGGGGTTAAGAATATCAAGTAGCAAGGTCGGCTCTTTATACCCACCCCGTTCATACTTGGTGACTACCCATGCGGTGTGAATGGCCGTGAGCATAAAGGGGACAACCAGCAGCGGAATAGCAATCGCCATAAATCGCAGTAACAACCATGGGCGGCACTCCATATCCCACCATGATGAGCGACCATGACTCGCTAGGCTGCTCTCTTCAATTTCGGTATCGATGATATAAATCAGCGTCAGCAACAACCACCACAACACGATTGCATGGTAGAGAGGGTATTCCGTCTGGGTATGGAGCAATATCGGTGTAACCAGAGCAAGCAGCCCCATGGCATTTACCCAACGTACACTTGTCAGACGCCATAATAACCCCCCCCCCATGATCACCATACCGACCATGGGTGCAATGCCTCCCTCAACAGCCCAATATAGAAACTCGTTGTGGGGGTGGTCAAGATTGTACTCAATCTGCACCATGGACGGATTCAGCGCTTTATCAGCCATATAGTGATGGAGAAAAACAGATTCAAAACTGCCGTATCCCCAACCACTCCATGGAGCCTGTGCAATCAGCTTTGCAGCATAGGGCCAATAAATAGACCGCATACCACCAGACTGATAGATCTCCAGCCCACGCTTGGCTCCAGCCATCCAATATTGTGATAACAGGCCGATGGCCACGGCCAAGATAACCAGACCCACTATACGCCATAGCAACCGTTGTCGATAAAGCTGAGGCATCAATAAAAGCAGGGCTAACAGGCCGCCTAATTGCCCCACTCGGGATTGTAAAACCACCAGTAACAGTGATGCAGATAGAATGACGCCATAGCGCAGTGCCATCAGCAAGCAACCACCCTCTCTACGCAACTCCAACCAGATGGCAAGGGCAATACCGGTCGCCATAAACGTTGCCATCACGTTTGGCTGTTGAAAGATCCCGTAAGGGCGATTAGCTTTAGTGTCATAGCCAATCCAGTTACTTGGCGTCAACAAATAGAACTGCACCAGACCCAATACCGCCTCAATCGAGATCGCAATCAAGATGAGATAGAGCAAGCGATCACGCTGCAACTTATCAAAGCGCCATTGATAGAGTCCAAACAAAAACAGCAAACCAGCAAAAAGCCCCAGTAATCTGGGAATGGCATAATCCTTGAGTGCAAACCCTGGATAGAGCATCGGGAGCAGCAGCAAGAGTGCCCCGATCCATAAGCCAGCCTGCAATGGAGAAAAGACCAGACGCTGGCGTAACGTCACCTGCCACAATCCTAACCCCATAGATAATGAGGCAAAGATCCATCCCCAAGCGTTAAAGGGCAGATATAGCCCGGCACCTCCCGGGTTGTGCATAAAAAAATGCATGCCCAACAACCAATAGAGCATGCTTAAAGTCATCATGATTCTCGTTAACGTCACAGCCCTGCTCCTTAGGCCAGCCCAACATTGAAAGGGCACCGAAGAGATAGATAAAAAGAGAGGGGGCTAATTGCCCCCTCTGCTCCCTCAAAAAAGATTATGCTTCTTCTGGCCGACGAAAGGCATGGCGTACCAGCACAATAGCAACACCCAACATGCCCCCAAGTAAGGTTGCCAATACCACTATCAATGGACGCTTAGGTTTATCGCGGCTTAGCGGCTCTTCTGGAGCATCAAGATATGAGAACGGTCGAAAACTGATGCCATCCATTTCCACAGCCTTGAGGCGATCAATCTGTACCTGAAGCTCTATGAGCTTGGGTTGATACTCAGTCAGCTCGAGAGTTTTGAGCACATTCAGTTTTTCTTCCAACCCTTTGGTGCCCAAAGTGGGCAAAAAGCGCTCACTGTTATTATAGTTTGTTAATGGGCGTTCAATGCCAGCCGCTTTGGCGATTGCGATTGTTAGTACCAGATTATTGAGCTCATTTTTTAAAGCTCGCTCGGCATCGTCCTTGGTTAATTTAAAGCTAGTGCTCAAGGCCGCTATCTTGGTTGATTGTTCTTCAGTCAGGTTACTAACCAATTCATGCTGTTGCTTTTCAATAATGAATTGAATGTAGGTTTCCAGCAGGGTTAATGCTTGACTTGAGTTATTTGCGCTGCTCGAGATGATAATACCGGGTTTTTCCCCCTTTTTATCAACAGCCTCTGCAGAGATTAACTCGGACCACTTACGTAACCATAGGCGCTGCGCGGGCTGATCCAACTTAGCTGCTTGGACTTGCTCTTTGAAAAATGAACTGCCCTTCAAAAAATCGCGACGATTCTCATAAGAGTTGAACTGGGCAACAAACTCACCATATACCTGCATTGCATCGGGAAAGCCGCTTATCCCAAACAGGTTGGCCTGGCTGGCTACTCGTAACATAGGGCGCAGATCTTCGTTACGTGGTGCCGAGATCACCGCCTTGGCAGACCAAACTTGTGGCGACAATAGGGCATAGGCAATTCCTGCAACTGCAAATACACCAGAAACCAACAATATCAATAATTTTTGGCGCCACAATACCAGTACCAGCTCACGTAGATCGATTTCCTCTGATACAGGTGCTTGCACCCACTGGTTAGGAATAACCGGCGTTTTTTCGCTCATCTCTTCTCTCTTCATTATCAATGTTAAAAATATTACGACAGAGGCACAATTATGGGGCACCAACAAAACAAGGGGCCAGGCGATCCTTATCCGATAGCAACAAGGGCCACCGCTCAGATAATGGCCATTTTATCGCCAGATTAGGGCTATCCCATCGAATAGTAGTTTCATCACCGGGATGATAATAATCGCTGCATCTGTAAAAAACATCCGCGCTGTCACTTAGCACATAAAAACCGTGCGCAAAACCGGGGGGAATCCAGATAAGCTCGCCGAGTTCTGCATTTAATCGACAACCCAACCATTGCCCGTACGTAGGCGACGAAGGCCGGATATCAACCGCCACATCAAAAATGCTCCCACTGATGACCTGCACCAGTTTACCCTGTGGCCGGCTGTGTTGGTAATGCAAACCGCGCAACGTGCCCCCGATCGAACGACTCAGATTGTCTTGCACTAGCGGATAATGGCCACAGTGTTGTTCAAACTCATCTTGACGAAAACACTCGCGAAATTGGCCACGATGATCAGAAAAAGTTGTGGGCGTAAGGATCATCACCCCCGCCAGCGATGTTGCACGATATTGCATTGATAAATCCATGCGAAAAAGAACCGGATGACCGCTCGCTTACTGTTTGACTTCCTCGGCTACAGCTTGACAGCTTCCCTTTCTGCTCGCAAACCCCACTTGATTCACACATCAGACTGCGTGGCGAGCAACTGTAGCAGGTATTGACCATATCCATTTTTTACCAGCGGGTTAGCGAGCGCTCGCAACTGGTCGGCATCGATAAAGCCCTTGGGAAAGGCGATCTCCTCTGGACATGCAGCCTTTAATCCCTGACGCTTTTCGATGGTCTGAATAAAGTTACTCGCTTCAATAAGGGTTTCATCGGTTCCGGTATCGATCCAGGCATAACCACGGCCCATCATCGCCACCGACAGATTACCTTGTTCCAGGTAGATACGGGTTCACATCGGTGATTTCCAGCTCACCACGCGGCAATGGCTTCAGGCTCTTGGCGATCTCCACCACACTGTTGTCGTAGAAATAGAGGCCGGTGACCGCATAGTTGTTCTTGGGCTCCAACGGCTTCTCTTCCAGAGAGATAGCGGTACCCTCTTTATCAAATTCCACCACCCCATAACGCTCGGGGGCATGCACGTGGTTGGCAAAGACGGTAGCGCCGCTCTCTTTGGCCGCAGCCGCCGCCAGCTGTTTTTGCAGGTCATGGCCGTAGAAGATATTGTCGCCCAGCACCAGCGCACAGGGGTCTGAACCGATGAACTCCTCACCCAGAATAAAGGCTTGTGCCAGCCCGTCCGGGCTTGGTTGAACCTTGTATTGCAAGTTCAGGCCCCACTGGCTGCCATCACCGAGCAATTGCTCAACGCGGGGGTATCTTGCGGCGTGCTGATGATCAAAATATCGCGAATTCCAGCCAGCATCAGGATGATCAACGGGTAGTAGATCATCGGCTTGTCATAGATAGGCAGCAACTGCTTACTCACCGCCATGGTGACCGGATAGAGACGGGTGCCCGACCCCCCAGCCAGAATAATGCCTTTACGTTTGGTCATGAGGTTTGTTTCTTATTTTTAAATTGCAAAAGAAAAGGGTGGTTTGAGGCCTAATGCCGATCAGTTAAGGATCCATTGACCGATCCTCCTGATGTGTAAAAATCCGAAACCTGTTGATTGGTTTCGGATTTTTTATGCGTATCGTACAGGCTCTCGACTTCCTCCACGC